>DAOUQG010000032.1 GCA_030625765.1 Thermohalobacteraceae bacterium
AATGTACAGTTGGTTGTATAGGATGTCAAATGTGTGTTAAAGCATGTCCGTTTGATGCTATTACATTTGAAAATAAATTAGCTAAGATAGATTATGAAAAATGTAAAAACTGTATGATTTGTGCTGAGAAGTGTCCAACAAATGCTATATGGGCTAATTTCGAAAGCAGAAAGAAAGCAGAAGTAGTAGAAGAAAAATGTGTTGGATGTACAATTTGTGCAAAAAATTGTCCTGTTGATGCAATTGAAGGAGAATTAAAACAACCTCATAAAGTAAACGAAGAAAAATGTATTGGTTGTGGAGTTTGCGAGGAGAAATGTCCGAAGGATGCAATAGTAATGAAATAGATGAAGAAGTGGTGAAAATTCACCACTTCTTCTATTTTTTTGATGAAAAAATTGCATCTTGTAAATAATTTATGGAAGTGGTAAACTAAGATTGTGGCTTTATGTACTTATATAGTATTCTACTAATTTGCCTTAATAAAAAGGATGTTATAATAGATGACTAAATGGGACAAATTGTTAATAATATTTGTAGTCATAGCTAGTTTGTTTGGTATATTTTTAGTTAAATACAGTGCTTTTAATAGTGGAACTAAATATGTTGTTATTGAAGTAAATGGTGATGAATATAAAAGGATTTCATTTGGTTCAAATATGGTAGGTAAGACAATAGATATTAATACTAAATTTGGATACAATAAAATTGAAATTGGTGACGAGAGAGTTAGAGTAATTGAAGCTGATTGTCCAGACAAGCTTGACGTAAAACAGGGATGGATTTCTAGTCCTGGAGAGGTAATTGTATGTTTACCTAATAGATTAGTGATTAAGATTGTTGCCGAAGACGAGAATGATAAAGAATATGATTATTTAAGTCATTAATGAAAGTGTGAAAAATATGAATAGGATAAAAAAGGTTATTTTTTTATCGTTGCTAGTTTCTTTGGGATTGGCTCTGAGTATAATAGAATCGTCTATACCAGTACCTTTTATTGCACCAGGGGCTAAGTTGGGATTGTCAAACATTATGATTTTATCTACATTAGTTGTGTTTGGTTTTAAAGAAGCTTTTGCTGTTGCAGTAATTAAAAGTATTACCTTTGCATTGGCCACAGGTAGTTTTTCAGGTTTGTTTTATAGTCTTTCAGGTGCAGTTCTTAGTGTTATTGTTATGTATATAATATATACATATTTTAATTCTTTTTTTAGTTTAATTGGGATAAGCATATTTGGAGCAATAGCTCATAATTTCGCTCAAATAAGTGTTGCAAGTATAATGCTCGAGAATATTATGATTTTTTCATATCTTCCAGTAATGTCTTTAGTTAGCTTATTTACTGGATATTTTGTAGGTCTTAGTTCAAAGTTAGTATGTCAAAATTTAAATAGGACTTATGTAAAAGTATTTAAATAGCAGATAACTAAGGAGGAATATAAATGATGGGAAAGAATAGAAATCCATTGGTATTACTGATTTTTCTTGCAATTGGCATAGTTATTGGTGGTGTGATAGGTGATTTGCTAGGTGATGTAGTTCCATTCTTATCATATAGTTATCCAATTGGGCTATCCAGTCCATTACATTTAGATCTGAGTGTTTTAGACTTAACATTTGGGTTAATGCTAGATGTAAATGTAGCTAGTGCTATAGGACTTATATTAGCATATCTTATGTATAGAAAACTATAATTCTGCAGGTGATTTTATGAATAAACTAATTTTGGCATCATCATCTCCTAGAAGAAAAGACATATTATCAAGGTTTGACATTGATATTGAAATTGTCTCTAGTAGTATAGAAGAAAAAATTAGGACTAATGAAGAGCCTAAACAGGTTGTTATGTCTTTAGCTTTTCAAAAGGCACTAGATGTAACTGAAAAATTCTATGACAATGAAATAGTAATTGCCGCAGATACAATAGTTTTTAAAGATAAGATTTTAGGTAAACCAAGAACTGAAAATGAAGCATTAGATATGTTAAAGCTATTAAATGGAAATGTTCATTCAGTTATAACTGGGATATCAATAATTCAAGCTGGAACAAATAAAAAAGTCATTGACTTTGTAGAAACTAAAGTGAAATTTAGACAACTATCAGAAGAAAAACTAAGAAGATATATAGAAACAAATGAATACAAAGATAAAGCTGGAAGCTATGCTATACAGGGCTATGGTTCTGTTTTAGTAGATTGGATTCATGGATCTTATTTTAATGTAGTTGGTCTTCCGATATCTAAGCTTGATTATTTACTAGAAAAGCATTTCAATTTTAAATTATTCTAATTTTCATGGGGGAAATATGGGGAAAAACATGGGTTATACCATCAAGGACTTGCCTGAAGATGAAAGACCTAGAGAGAAACTTTATAAATATGGTCCAAAAGCATTATCTAATTCAGAACTTTTGGCAATAATTATTAGAATAGGAAATAAGCAAAATACTGCTATAGAAATATCACAAAGATTATTGTCATTAGATAAAAGGGGATTAGCTTTTCTATCAGAGTTGTCCATTGAAGAACTTACATCAATAGATGGAATTGGGAAATGTAAGGCATCTCAGGTAATGGCTATGATTGAGTTAGGAAAAAGAATTTCAGCTTCAAGTGGGGAAAATAAAGTTTGTATAACTTCACCAATGGATGTAGCAAATATTCTTATGGAAGAGATGAGATATTTTAAGAAAGAATATTTTAGAATAGTATTACTAGATACTAAAAATCATGTAATTTCAATTGAAGATATCTCAATAGGCAGCCTTAATTCTTCAATTGTACATCCTAGAGAAGTTTTTAATGTAGCTATAAAAAGAAGCTCTGCTTCTATTATTTTGATACACAACCATCCTAGTGGAGATCCATCACCTAGTAAAGAAGATGTTAACATTACTAATAGACTGGTTGAATGTGGAGAAATTGTAGGAATAAGAGTTCTTGATCACATCATTATAGGAGATGGTAAGTTTATAAGCTTAAAAGAAAAGAATATGGTCTAATTATTTTCTAATATAGTTATTTTCTATTAAATATAACACTAAATATAAAAGGATAAGAAATAGGAAGGAGCAATAGACAATGAGTATATTCGGCGTATTTTCTAGAGATATGGGGATAGATTTGGGAACAGCAAACACACTAGTTTTTTTACGAGGTAAAGGGATAACTATTAGAGAACCTTCTGTTGTAGCTATTCAAACTAATACTAAAGAAGTATTAGCTGTAGGCGAGGAAGCAAAAAAAATGATTGGGAGAACACCAGGAAACATAGTTGCAATTAGACCCTTAAAAGATGGAGTAATTGCAGATTTTGATGTGACACAAAATATGTTAAAGTATTTTATTAGAAAAGCTTATCCAAGACGATTATTTTTACAACCTAGAGTAGTAGTATGTGTACCATCAGGAGTAACCGAAGTAGAAAAAAGAGCCGTAGAAGAAGCCGCAATACAAGCAGGTGCTAGAGATAGGCATGCATATTTAATTGAAGAACCTATGGCTGCAGCAATAGGTGCAGGATTGCCAGTACATGCACCAACAGGAAGTATGGTAGTAGATATGGGTGGAGGAACTACTGAGGTTGCAATAATCTCTCTAGGAGGAATAGTAACAAGCAGATCTGTTCGTGTTGCAGGTGATGAGCTTGATGAATCAATTATTCATTATGTAAAAAAAGCTTATAGCCTGTTGATTGGGGAAAGAACAGCTGAAGAAGTAAAAATAACAATTGGGTCAGCAGATTTAGTTTCTAAAGATCAAAAGATGAACATAAGAGGAAGAGATTTGATTTCAGGTTTACCTAAAACCGTTGAAATTACAGCTTCTGAAATACATGAAGCAATGAAAGAACCAATAATGAGTATAATTGATGCAATAAAGTATACTCTAGAAAAAACTCCTCCTGAACTAGCATCTGATATTATGGAATTAGGTATTATGTTAACAGGCGGAGGAGCATTACTAAACGGGTTGGATAGATTAATTAACAAAGAAACTGGTATGCCAGTGCATATCGCAGAGAACCCACTTGATTGTGTAGTTATTGGAACCGGTAAAGCTTTAGAGAACATTGATACCTTAAGAAGGGTAGCGAAAAATTCAAGAAGATAGTAAAAAACAAGAAAGTAAAGATAAGTTGGTGATAACTATGTCTAAATTCAAAAAATATGGAAGCAGAATGATAGTAGCTGGAGTTACTATCATTCTTATTATCGTCATAGGACTTACAGCTAATGGGAGAAATAAGATAACAGCTGTAGAAAATGTGATTGGTAAAATAATAACTCCAATACAGAAATTCTTTTATAATGCTGGTGAAGTAGTAGTAGGGACATTTAAATCTGTAGAGGACATTGGAAATCTTGAAGAAGAAAATAAGCGACTTGAAGAAGAAAATGCTAGATTAATTGAGATGAACAGACAGTATGAAGATATTATTATGAGAGAAGATTTTTTAAAAAATGAAGCTGATCTAATTAAGAATACAAAGTACACATTTGTAGCTTCACAAATAATAGGTAAAGACTCTGATAATTGGTTTGATAGGGTTATAATTGATAAAGGTGCTAAAGACGGCATTAAGAAAGATGATGCTGTAGTCCAGGCTGTTGAAATTGACGAAGATATTGTTATAGAAGGAATAATTGGTAGAGTTGTAGAAGTCGGAGATGATTGGTCAAAGGTAATATCAATTATTGATGGAGGTAGCAGGTTAAGCTTTAAGGTTATTAGAACTCAAGACGGAGGAATAATACGAGGTAGCTTGGAAGGCGAAATCAGTGGATATTTTTTTGATAGTGAAGCTGATGTAGTAAATGGAGACAAGCTATTGACTTCTGGGTTAGGAGGAGTCTTTATTGAAGGATTATATATTGGAACAATTGAGAATGTAGAGAAGAAGGCTGATGAGCTTATTAGAAGAGTTAAAATTAAACCAGCGATAGATTTTAATAATGTCTATAAGGTCTATATTATTACAGGGATTAAATAAAAAAGGGGTAAGTTAATTGAGATTGTTATATTTACTACTAATAATTATTTTAAATTTTATATTACAAACTACTGTATTTCAGAGTTTTTCCATTGATAATGTTGTTCCAAATACGACTATTATAATCATAATAGCTTTTGCATTATTAAAAGGTAAAAAAGTAGGTTCTTTTTTAGGAATTTGTATGGGGTTATTACAGGATATAATTTTTAGTGAAGTTATTGGTGTAAATGCCTTGATATACTTTTTTATTGGGTATTTAATTGGATTAGTGGACAATAAAGTATTTAAGGATAATTCTTGGATAGTCGTGTTTTTTATTGCAGTGGCTACTATTTTTTATCACTTTTTATTTTATATGTTTATGTATTTTTTAGGTTTAGAAATAAGCTTTATTAATATGTTCAAAAAGGTTATTGCTTTTGAGCTTATATACAATATTATTTTATCGGTACCAATTTATAAGGGAGTAAATAAATTATTCAAAAGCCCTAAGTTGAGCTTCAGAGGTTAATAAGGGGGGTGAAGATTTGAAACTTTTAAAGCAATTAGTAAATAGATATAATATCTTAGGAATTATATTAATATTCATGTTTTTAGTACTCTCCTTTAGGCTTGCAAATCTGACAGTTGTACGAGGAGATGAATTGAGAGAAGAATCAGATGCTAAAAGAAATAGAGAATTGTCTATTACTGCACCAAGAGGTGAGATTAGAGATAGATATGGGCGGTTATTAGCTGGTAATAGACCTAGTTTTACAGTACAAGTTTTAAAGGATGAGCTTAATAATAGGAAGCTTGATAGAAACAAAATAATCTTAAAAATGATAGAAATACTTGAGAGTGAAGGTGAATCATATATAGATGAATTTCCAATTAAATTCAATACTATTGAATTTAGCGAAAATTCAGAAGAAATATATTCAGGTAAAAATCCTGAAGAAGTGTTTTTAGATAGAATAATTTCTAATAACCTTGTTGAAGAGTTATTACAAACTTTTTTTAAGTATACAGAAAATCAACATGAGTACACAGTATTAACGGGTGAAAAAGCTAGGTTAGTATTAAAGAAAGAAGGAATTGATGTACCAGTTAAAATAATCTTATCAGATTCTGATAAGGTAGAATTTAAATTTGATGACAGTAAAGAAATTATCACATGGAAAAATGAAAACAACATTGAAGACTACCTCTCAGCTAAAAGTGTTTTAGTGAGACTTATTAGCCAAGATGAAAATAGATTGAGAAAAATGCTGAGTAATTCGATAGTTCGGCTGCGTGCATTTGAGATATTACAAAAACACGAAAAAACAAATGGGTTAGAGCTTACTCCGATTTCAATCACCTTTGATAAAGAATATTTATCAATAAAAAGAAAGCTTATTTCAAGCTTTATGGATATTAGTATGGAGTCAACAGCTAAGGAAGATTTTATTACAATAGTTACTACTACTATTGCTGGGGATTTGTTTAACTCAGTGCTATTAAAAGAAGAGAAGGATAACTCTCAAAAGCGTATCATACCTGCTCAGATGTTAATTGAAGAGCTTGAGAAAAATAATATATCTTTACCTATCGATATTATTTTTGATGAAATATCTGATAGTATTGAGATAAAATACAAAAACGATGAAGAAAAACAAAAATTTCATGAAGCTAATAGTTTAAGAATTGAATATAGTGCTACAGAAGCTTTAGTATATCTTGGTAAAAAGTATGAACTTATAAATGACATAATTATTGATGATGATGTTAAATCTTTTGCACAGAAAATGATATTGGAGAAAGGAATTAATCCAAAGATTTCAATTTCTAATTGGGAATATGTAGCATCAAAAAATAAAAAGGACTGGTTGGGAAAAAACGGTATCAAGTCAAATAGTAGCATAGAGGAAGCGTTTGAATCATTAAGAAAAAAATATAAAATAGATGAGGAATTATCAAACTATGAAGCAAGGAATATACTAGTTATAATTGAGCAGCTAAACAAGCAGGGATATAATGCATATAAGCCAATTAACATTGCATATGATATAGATAATAAAACAGTAGCACTTATAGAGGAGAACAATATCGATCTTAAAGGAGTCCAAGTATCAGTTGAACCAGTTAGATATTATCCAATGGGAGAGTCAGCTGCTCATATTCTAGGACACATGGGTAAAATCTCACAAGCTTATGAAATTCAAAAATATCTTTTTAAGGGCTCTGAGTATTCTCTAAATGATATTATAGGGAAATTTGGACTGGAACAGAGGTATGAAGAGTATTTAAATGGTGTTGATGGAACAAAAAGAGTTGAGGTTGATGTTTTCGGTAATACCATAAGAGTTATAGAAGAGACTAAAGCAATTCCAGGAGATAATCTATATTTAACAATAGATGCTGAGCTTCAGAGAATAACAGAAGAGGCTACGAAGCATGCACTAGAAGAAATTCAAAAAGGTGGAGAATTTAAAAGTAAATGGGGTAATTATAATTATAAGGAGTCGTTTAAAAATGCTACTACAGGTTCTACTGTTGTTATAGATGTTAAAACTGGTCAGGTACTAGCACTAGCAAATTATCCAGCTTTTGATCCAAATTTGTTTGCAACAGGAATATCTACAGCAGATTATGAAAGCTTAAAGCCAGAAAATGAAGAGGACCTATTAGCTCCAAGACCTCTTTATAATGTAGCTATAAATACCGCTGTTCAACCTGGCTCAACGTTTAAGATGATTACAGGTCTTGCAGGCTTAGAAAAAGGACTTGATCCCAATACCGAGATTAAAGACAAGGGATATATTGTAATAGGTGATACTGAATTTGGTTGTTGGATATGGAATGATCACAGAGGAACTCATGGACATGAAAATTTGTATGAAGCTATTAGAGATTCGTGCAACTATTATTTCTATACCATAACTTTAGGAGAGGATAAAAGAACTGGTAAAAAAATAGGTGTTGATTTGAGTATTGATGATATTTGTGAATTATCTAAAAGCTTTGGTTTAGATGATAAAACAGGTATAGAGATTCCAGGTGAAAGGGCTGGCAGTGTCCCAAATCCTCAAGTTAAGATAGAACAAAATAAGGATCGATTGAGAAGGTATTTAAAAAACAATTTAATAAATTATATAAAAGAGGACATTAATATTAGTACCAAAGAATTTGAAGAAAAAATTGAAGAAATTTCTGCTTGGGTTGAGCTTGATGAAACCTTACGTAGAGGAGACGTTATTAAGCGACTTGACAAGCTTGGTTTTAATGGGTTAAGAGAAGTAGATGGAATAAATATTAATTTAGTAGACATGATAACGTATACCTTTTTAAAACAAGCTGGCTGGACAGAAGCAGATACGTTAAATATATCTATTGGACAAGGTCAAAATGCATATACTCCGATTCAAATGGCAAATTACATTGCATCATTATCTAATGGCGGATATAGACACAATGTAAGTATTGTTCAAAATATTTTAGATTACAATGATGAAGAATTAATATTATCACCCGAAAGAGTTGTTGAAAGAATACCATTAAATGATTATGAAAATCTAGAACATGTTAAGAAAGGTATGGCTTTAGTTACAGAACCAGGAGGTACAGCAAGTAGGCTTTTCAGAAACTTTCCTATTAAGGTTGCAGCTAAAACAGGTACTGCTCAAAATGACGGGATTAACCCTGTTACTGGTGAGAAATATGACAATTATGCATGGTTTGTTGCCTTTGCACCATATGACAACCCTCAAATAGCTATAGCTACAGTTATTTTTCAGGGTGGACACGGTGGCTATGCTGCACCTATTTCAAGAGAAATAATTGCTGAGTATTTAGGTTTAAATAGTACTCAAAATGAAACGTTAAACTTTAAGGAAAAATTGGTAAAATAGTATTATTGCCAATTTCTTCGATGAATTGCAATTCTAATTCTCCTACTTTTTTTAGTAGGAGGAAGGATGAACAGCCACTGGATTGATTCAGCAAAAATAAGATGGGGTTATAACTCCATCTTATTTAAGTTATACTTAATTTTTAAAAAATAGGAAGGATTTATTCTAAATATGAAGAATAAATAGATTATCAACATTTTCATCAAAGGAACATCAGCACAGTTATTGGAGGTTGACGTATGAATGATAAGTTAGTTTCTTTTAAGGGAAACAATGAAGGAATATACGTTCACATTAAGGAAGGAGATTTTAAAGTAATAAAAAATCAGCTAGAACTCAAGCTAAGAAAAATTGGGAACTTTTTCAAAGGCTCAAATGTAATTAATTTCAAAGGAAAACAATTAACTATTCAAGAAAAGGATGAATTAAAAACTTTGATAGAAGAAGAATATGGTATTGCTATTTGTGAAGTTGAAGATAATAAAATATCAATCGATGATAGCAATGAAAATATTGTAAAGAATGATTTGTTCCAAGGAATTGATGAAGGACAAACTAAATTTATTAGGTCTACTATCAGATCTGGTCAATGTATTGAATATGATGGTAACTTAGTAATAATTGGTGATGTAAATCCAGGAGGACAGCTAATTGCTAGTGGAAATATCATAGTAATGGGTTCACTTAGAGGTTTCGCGCATGCTGGAAAAGATGGAAAAAGAAATGCAATAGTAGTAGCATATAATTTACAACCAACACAATTAAGAATTGGAGACATAATAGCAAGAAAGCCTGATGATGAGGATTGTAAATTTGAAATGTCTAAATGGCCAGAAATTGCTAGAATAGAACAAGATGTTGTTATGATTGAACCGTATTTGCCAAAAAAATAAGTTGTATAGGAGGTTATAATATATGAGTGAGGTAATTGTAATTACTTCGGGAAAAGGTGGGGTAGGTAAAACTACGACTACTGCAAATATAGGAGCAGGACTTGCTCAAGCTGGAAACAAAGTTGTTGTAATTGATGCTGATATAGGATTACGAAATCTAGATGTGGTTTTAGGCTTAGAGAATAGAATAGTATATGATATTGTAGATGTAGTTAATAAAGTATGTAGGTTAAAGCAAGGGCTTATAAGAGATAAAAGATATGAAGGGTTATACCTTTTACCAGCAGCTCAAACAAAGGACAAAACAGCTGTAACGCCGGGTGAGATGTTTGAGTTATGCAATGATTTGAAAGAACATTTTGATTATGTTATTATTGATTGTCCTGCAGGTATTGAACAGGGGTTCCAAAACGCTATAGCAGGTGCGCAAAAAGCAATTGTAGTAACAACACCTGAAATATCTGCAGTAAGAGATGCAGATAGGATAATAGGTTTGTTAGAGGCTAAAGGACTACATAATCCTATGTTAATCATTAATAGAATCAGACAGGATATGGTTAAAAGAGGAGACATGATGAATATCGACGATATGATTGATATTCTTGCAATTGATTTACTCGGAGTTGTGCCGGATGACGAATCAATCGTAATTTCTACAAATAAAGGTGAACCAGTAATTAGTGATGATAATTCTTTTGCTGGAAAAGCTTTTAGTAATATTTCAAAAAGAATACTTGGTGAAGAGGTACCATTATTAGATTTAGATGTCGATGAAAGCATGTTAAGTAAGCTTAGAAAACTAATATTTGGAAAATAATTCGGAGGAGGAGAGAAGTTGACATTTTTAAAAAAAGTAGGGAAAAATGAAGATAATAGTAAAAATGTTGCAAAAGAAAGACTAAAACTTGTGCTTATCCATGACAGAGCAAATATTTCTCCTCGTTTTTTAGAAATGATTAAAGGAGATATAATTAGAGTTATATCTGATTATGTAGAAATAGATGAAGAAGGTATTGATGTAAAATTTACTAGAACAAGAAGAGAGAGTGACAATACACCTATACCTGCTTTGATTGCTAATATTCCTATTATTAAAATGAAGGATAGATTGATGGATTAATACTATTTTAGATGATTTTTAGTATTGATTGATTTAATATTAAGTTTTCAACAGGAGATTTAATGACTTCATAATTAAGTTATAAATAGCACCTATATAGGTGCTATTTGTGTATAAGCAGTACTATATTATCATTAAAAAACATACACAGGTTTTTTAAAGCCTATGATTTTGACAAGTACTATTATTTGTTTTTGATATGTGATAAACTATATCTGTATTTATTGAAATACTAATTAATTTAGAGAGGTGTATAGACTTGAATAGAAGAAGTATATCTGTAGTAATTATATTTGTTATATTTGTATCATTGTCAAGCTGCACAATAGATAATAAAGCTATTAAACCTCTATCAAAGGATGGGTTTATGCTAGGAACTTTTGTGGTTATTAATTTGTATGACCAAAAGGATGAAAAAATTATTGATGAAGTTTTTGAAAGATTGAGAGAAATAGAAAATAGGATGAGTGTTAACATAGAAGATAGTGATATAAGCCTTGTTAATAAGAATGCTGGAATAAAGCCAGTTAAGGTTCATCAGGATGTTTATTATGTACTTAAAAAAGCAAAATACTATTCTGAAATAAGTGGTGGGGCCTTTGAACCGACGATTGGTCCTTTAGTAAATCTTTGGGGAATAGGAACTGGAAATGAAAGAGTTCCTTCTGAAGAAGAAATAAGAAAAAGCTTAATTAAAGTGGACTTTAACAAATTACATTTGCTAGGTAATAATGAGGTTTTCTTAGATGAAAAGGATATGATGATAGATTTAGGTGGAATTGCGAAGGGTTATGCAGCAGATGAGGCTAAGAAAATTCTTCTAGATAGAGGCGTGAAAAGTGCTATTATTGATTTGGGTGGAAATATTTATGCATTAGGCTCTAAACCAGACGGAACTCCATGGAGATTGGGTATTCAAAACCCAATGATTTCTCGTAGTAGAAATAAAGTAAGTCATATCGGTATATTTGATGGTAAAAACATATCTGTTGTAACTTCTGGAGACTATGAAAGGTATTTTGAGGAAAATGGAATCAGATATCATCATATAATAGACTCTAAAACTGGATTTCCAGCGAGAAACAACGTAGCAGGGATTTCTGTGCTATCTCAGGATTCTATTGATGGTGATGCATTATCTACAGCTTTGTTTGTTTTAGGACTCGATGAAGGGCTTAAATTAGCTGAAAAAATAGATGGGGTAGATGTTATATACATAACAAAGGATATGAAAATATATATTTCTTCAAACTTAAGAGGTAAGTTTGAAATCACAAATGAAGAATTTGAAATGATGACACCTTAGAGAGAGGGGATTAAAATGAACTTATATCCAAAAGAGATTAAAAATGAACTAGAAAAAGTTGAGAAAGTGTTAATAAACACTATGAAAAGTAAAAATATCTCTTTACAATCAGAAGGGATAAGATTAATAAAAGCAGGGGGCAAACGATTAAGACCTGCTCTTTTAATAAATAGCGCTAAATTTGGAGAGTATGAAGAAAAAAAGATTTTGGATTTAGCTTCTTCAATTGAATTACTACATTTAGCTACTCTTGTACATGATGATGTAATTGATGAAGCTGAATTAAGGCGAGGAGAAAAGTCAACTCATCAAATACATGGAAATAAGGTTGCAATATTTACAGGTGATTTTTTGGTCACTAAAGCTATTCTATTAGTATCAAAATATTCAAACGAAGCTCAATCCATTCCAAACTCCAATTATATTGCTAGAATTCTAAAAAGTATTTGTGAAGGAGAGGTTGAGCAGTATCAATCTCGTTATGACCTTGATGTATCAATTACAAAGTATCTAAAAAGAATAAAATACAAGACAGGACTGCTTTTTTCATTAGCATGTAAATTAGGTGGACAAGCTGCTAATTGCGATAAAAAAATAATAAACTATTTAGGAAACTTCGGTATGACACTAGGAACTGCATTCCAAATTCAAGATGATTTGCTAGATTTTGATGGAAATATGGACAAGCTTGGAAAACCTGTATTACATGATATTAAGGTAGGTATATACACTTTGCCAGTTATTCATGCACTAAATTCTAGTTATAAAGAGAAAATGAAAAAGCTTTTAAATAATAGTAGCAGCCAAGCTGGATTGAATGAAGTTAGACAAGTTGTTGAAGAATGTGGTGGGATTGAGTATACAAGAAAACTATTAAGTATTTATATCAATAGAACCGAGAAGTGGCTTAAAAAGCTACCAGAAAATGATTATAGATGTTATTTTGAGGAAATAATTGGAAGGCTTATTAGTAGAGAGGTATAGTGATACAAGTGATATAGGATAAATAAAATTTAGAAAACACTATGAAAGTGATATTTCATAGTGTTTTACTTTTTTTTGAAAAGTATGTATAGAAATTCTATTAATCTATACTCCTTTTTTGTAATAAAAATATAAAAAAATAAATATTATTATAGTAAATCTGTAGGTAGGTGATAATATGAAGATGAATGATTCTCTAAATAGGTCAATGTATAGATTACGGCATAAAACAGGTTATAATAGTAAAAGAAAGAATAAAAGCTATTATAGGAAACAATTTTTTAATGTTTTAATATGTATTATCATTATTTTAATAATTTTGTTAATTAAAAGCATCCGAACGAAACCAACTGAAGAAGTAATAAAGGTAGTTGAAAAAACACTAAATTATAATATAGATATAAAAAAAGATTCTAAGTTATTTGCAAACTATATTAAGAATTTATTTGATGGACATGATGATGCTGGAGTAGCAATACCAGTTAATAATAACGGACATGAATTAGATAATAAAGGCATTATTCCTATTAATGGCACTATATATGAACAATTTGGAGAAGAAAAAAAATCCGAAAACATTACTATCTTTCATAGGGGAATAAAAATTTTAGTCTCAGATAAGAATGATAAGGTGAAAACTATAGGAGATGGAATGATTATTGAGGTGAAAAAGCAAAGGCTTTTAGGTAATACAGTGACAATTGATCATGGTGATTATTATTCAATCTACGGATATTTAAATGATATTTATGTGAGTGAAGGACAACAGGTTGAAAGGGGAGAGGAAATAGGTAGCTTAGGAAAAGGCAATGAAGATAAGATACTCTTGTATTTAGAAGTGATAGAGAATAATTTACCTATAGATCCTTTGGAAAAAATAAATATAGGTTCAGATAATCTAGTTTCAAAATAGCAGGGAGTGCTGTAATGATTATCATAAAATATCTGAGATCAATTAAGATTAAAATAAATTTTCTATTACTTATATTGCTTCCTTTATATTTTTATTATGGATACGGAGTCGAGATTTCAGTATGTTTAATATCTGTCTTCTTGCATGAATTTTCACATGTCTTTGTTTCTAATAAGATAGGATTAGATATGATTGAAATTGAAATGTTTCCTTTTGGAGGAGTCGCTAAATCAAAAGAATCATTTTGGATTAGCACTATTGATGAGATTTTCATATCTATTGCTGGACCTATCATGAATTTTGTAATTGTTATAATTTTCATTTTTATTAATAAGGTAGCTCCAAATATTAATATTATTGAGATTATAATTAAAGCAAATCTTATTATTGGACTATTTAATGTGTTACCAATATTCCCTTTAGATGGAGGAAGAATTCTTAGATCTTATATATCAAGTAAAATTGGTTATAAAAATGGCACAATAAAACTAGTTTATATAACATATGCTATATCAATACTTAGTATCATATATGGGTTAATTACATTTGTTATGCATGGGAAAGGAATATATTTAATATTTATTTCTTTGTTTATTCTTTTAGCTGCCAGAAAAGAAAAGAAAATGGCAGCTTTTATCTTCATTAATGAAATCATAGGTAAAAAAGGACAATTACTTAAAAAAAAAGTAATGGGAACACACCTTCTTGTAGCACTTAAAACAGTTACTGCAATGGAAATGATTAAATATTTCCTGCCAAAAAAATATCACATAATTATTGTAATTGACTGTACAGGTAAATCTATTGGAACCATTCATGAAAATGATTTTATGGATATAATCCTAGAGATTGGATTTGATGTTACCTTAGAAAAACTATTAATTCATAAAGAAAAGTGATAAAATAATAATTACATGAAAAAATAATAACAAGAAAACAATTTACGAAGGGTGAGATAAATGTTAATAAAAGAACAATTGGATGAAATTCTTTTAAAGGTAGAAAAACCAGCTAGATATATAGGGAATGAACATAATTCAATTAAGAAGGATGTTAAAGATATAGATATTAGATTTGCATTTGCATTTCCTGATATTTATGAAGTAGGAATGTCACATTTAGGATTACATATTTTATACAATCTATTAAACAGTGAGGAGCACATTTATTGTGAAAGAGTATTTGCACCATGGATAGACATGGAAGAAAAAATGAGAGAAAATACTATACCATTATTTACTCTTGAAACTAAAAGTTCTTTAAACAATTTTGATTTTATCGGATTTACTCTTCAATATGAAATGAGCTATACGAATATTTTGAATATGTTAGATTTAGCTAATATACCTATTTTAGCTCAAGATAGAGGAGAAGACGACCCATTTGTAATTGCTGGTGGACCATGTGTATATAATCCTGAACCTATAGCAGATTTTATTGATTTCTTTGTAATTGGAGAAGGAGAGCAGCTGACATTAAGAGTTCTACAAATTTATAGAGAATGGAAGAAACAGAATAAAAAGAAAAGTGACTTTTTAAAAGAAATAAGCGAGCTAGAAGGTATTTATGTGCCTTCGTTATATGATGTATATTATAACGAAGACAATACAATAAAAGAAATGATACCTAAAGATGAAGCATATCCTAAAAGAATAAAAAAAGTTATCATCAGAGATTTAGATCAAATATTTTACCCAGAAAAAATAATAGTTCCATTTATTGAAACAGTACATGATAGGATAGTTTTAGAGATTTTTAGAGGATGTACAAGAGGATGCAGGTTTTGTCAAGCAGGCATGATATATAGACCTGTCAGAGAAAGAAATACGGATAAATTAGTTGATTTAGCTAAAAAATTAGTTGAGGCAACAGGCTACAATGAAATTTCGATTTCTTCACTTAGTACAAGTGATTATTCAGATTTAGAGAACTTAGTAAAAAGGCTAATTAAAGAATTTAAAGAAAAAAATATTGGATTATCTCTTCCATCGTTAAGATTAGATTCTTTTTCGCTTGAGGTAATAAAGGAAATACAAAAGGTAAGAAAATCCGGCTTAACATTTGCACCTGAAGCAGGTAGTCAAAGGCTTAGAGATGTCATAAATAAGGGAATCGAAGAAACTGATTTGCTTAAATCAGTTAATGATGCATTTAGTCTTGGATGGTCAACGGTAAAGCTATATTTTATGATTGGATTACCAACTGAAACTATAGAGGATGTATATGGAATAAAAGATTTAGCTTATAAAGTAAAAGATGCTTTTTTTGCTTTACCTAATGAAAAGAGAAAAGGAAATTTAAGCATTACTGCTAGCACATCATGTTTTGTTCCTAAACCATTTACTCCATTCCAATGGCATCCACAGAATAGTATTGAAGAATTTTATGATAAAATACACTTATTAAAAAAATCTATAAAAGATAGAAAGATAAGCTACAGTTATCATGATCCTAAATTAAGTTATCTAGAAGCAGTTATAGCTAGAGGCGATAGAAGATTGTCAAAAGCAATATTTAAAGCATGGGAAAATGGGTGTAGGTTTGATGGTTGGGCTGATTTATTTGATTTTGATAAATGGATGAATGCTTTTAAGGATACTGAAATTGATCCTGATTTTTATGCTACTAGAAAAAGAGAATATGAAGAGGTCTTACCTTGGGATTTTATTGATGCTGGTGTATCAAAGCAATATTTAATTAATGAAAATGAAAAGTCATTAAGAGGAGAACTTACAAAGGATTGTAGGTTAGGCTGTACAGGCTGTGGAATAAATAATAGTTTTACAGGTGGTGTATGCAAATGAAAAAAATAAGGGGAAAACTTCTAAAAGAAAAAGATTTAAAATATATTGGACATTTAGATTTGATGAGATTATTTGATAGAGCTTTTAGAAGAGCAAATATTCCGATTAAATATAGTGAAGGCTTTAATCCACATGCAAAATTCTCTTTGGCTACAGCCTTACCATTGGGTGTAGAAAGTCAGGGAGAATACTTTGATTTAGAATTGGAAAAGGAAATTACTATAGAGGAATTTATTAATAATATGAATAATGTGCTGCCAGATTCTATTAGAGTGCTTAAAGCAGTATATACAGATGATAAGAAATCTATTATGTCTTTAATAAGATGGTCAACATATATTATTAAAGTAGCATTATCTAAAACATTAGATGATAAAGATTTTCATGAAGAGATAAATAACTTTTTATCTAGAGAAGACATTATTATTATTAAAGAAAAAGTGAAGAAAGGAAAGAAAACACAAAGAGAACTAAACATTAGAGAATATATTAAAACAATAGATATTTTTAATCATACTGATGATATTGTAGTACTCAAGACTATTTTAAAAACTGGAAGCACTGGCAATTTAAAACCAGAGGATTTAATTAGTGCTTTAGTAAAATATTCAGATATAGATATTGAAGAGGATAGTACAAGAATCCATAGAATAGAACTATTTATTGAAGATGATAACAAAATTGTAGCACCAAT
>DAOUQG010000164.1 GCA_030625765.1 Thermohalobacteraceae bacterium
AGAAAACATCGCTGAACAATGGAATATCACTAGAGAAGAGCAAGATAACTTCGCTGTATCAAGTCAGAATAAAACTGAAGAAGCTCAAAAATCTGGTAGATTCAATGATGAAATTGTTCCTGTTGAAGTTCCTCAAAGAAAAGGCTCACCAATAATTGTGGATACAGATGAATATCCAAGACATGGGTCAACTATTGAAAAGTTGAATAAATTGAGACCTGCATTCAAAAAAGATGGTACTGTAACAGCTGCTAATGCTTCTGGAATAAATGATGGAGCAGCTATGCTAGTTGTAATGTCGAAGGAAAAAGCAGAGGAATTAGGTATCAAGCCTTTAGCTGTTATTAAAGGGTATGCTTCAGCAGGGGTTGATCCTAGTATAATGGGATATGGTCCTGTACCAGCAACTAAAAAAGCGTTAGAAAAGATAGGTTGGTCAGTTGATGATTTAGATTTGGTTGAAGCAAACGAAGCATTTGCTGCTCAATCAATTGCAGTTGTTAGAGACTTAGGCATAAACCCAGAAAAGATAAATGTAAATGGTGGTGCTATCGCTTTAGGACATCCAGTAGGATGCTCTGGCACAAGAATTTTAGTCACATTATTACACGAAATGGATAAACGTAACTCTCAAAAAGGATTAGCTACACTTTGCATCGGTGGTGGTATGGGAACTACAATCCTTGTGGAAAGATAGATTTGGAGGTGTAACTTATGAATAAGATTATTTCGTATGAACAAGCTATTGATAAAATAGAAGATGGCATGACTATTATGATAGGAGGTTTTCTAGGAGTAGGAAATCCTCATGGTTTAATAGATGCTCTTGTTAATAAAGGGACTAAGGATCTAACAATTATCGCTAATGATACTGCATTTCCTCAAATCGGATTAGGCAAGCTAATTGTTAATAAACAAGTAAAAAAAGTGATTACATCACATATAGGTACTAATAAGGAAACTGGAAGACAAATGTCTGAAGGAGAAACCGAAGTTATACTTGTTCCACAAGGTACACTTGCAGAACAAGTAAGAGCTGGTGGATCTGGTTTAGGTGGTTTTTTAACTCCAACTGGTGTTGGTACTATAGTAGAAGAAGGAAAGCAAAAAATAACAATTGAAAGCAAGGAATATTTGCTAGAACTTCCATTAAAGGCAGATGTAGCTTTACTTGGTGGATCTACTGTAGATAAAAAAGGTAACACTTTCTATAATAAAACAACACAAAACTTTAATCCATTAATGGCTATGGCTGCAGAAATTGTAATTGTTGAAGCTGAGAATATAGTCGAGATTGGAGAAATTGACCCTCATTTAGTAATGACTCCTGGTGAGGTTGTTGATTATATTGTAGAGGGGGTAAAATAATGAACAGTAAGGAATTTATTGCTAGAAGAATTGCGAAAGAGCTGAAAGACG
Source organism: Thermohalobacteraceae bacterium (assembly GCA_030625765.1). Lineage (GTDB taxonomy): Bacteria > Bacillota > Clostridia > Tissierellales > VENL01 > DAOUQG01. The sequence goes on from DAOUQG010000164.1 coordinate 1,420, forward strand.
GATCTATAGTTAATCTAGGTATAGGTTTACCAACAATGGTAGCTAATTATGTACCTGAAGATATACAGGTTACTTTTCAATCTGAAAACGGATTTTTAGGGTTAGGTCCTGCTCCAGAAGAAGGCAAAGAAGATAAAGATTTAACTAATGCTGGTAGTCAACCTGTAACTATGTTAAATGGAGGTTGTTATTTTGATAGTTCAACATCCTTCTCTATAATTAGAGGAGGTCATGTTGATATGACTGTTCTTGGTGCACTTCAGGTTGACATGCATGGTAACCTTGCCAATTGGATGATCCCAAATAAGCTTATCCCTGGTATGGGAGGGGCTATGGACTTGGTTACTGGAGCTAAAAAAGTTATTGTAGCTACTGAGCATTGCACTAAAAAAGGTGGCTCAAAAATACTAAAAGAGTGTGTATATCCATTAACAGGTGCAAAAGTTGTTGATATAATTGTAACAGAATTAGCATACATGACAGTTACTAATGAGGGGTTGGTGCTTGAAGAAATTGCACCAGGTGTAACTATAGAAGAAGTAGTAAGTAAAACTGATGCAGAGTTAATTATACCTGAAGACGTAAAGATAATGAATGTTGAGTAGTTAATTAAAATTCAAACCCTAATACTAGACATTAAGAAAAAGTCAGCTAGTATTAGGGTTTATTTATTCATTTAGCTAAATAACATGCTCCTAATAATCCTGCATCATTTTGAAGTTCAGCAAGGATTATTTTAGTATAACTCCTATACGCTTTCATAACTTTCAGTTTAAACCGCTTATTAATTTCATCAATAAAGGGTTTTCCTTGACCAGAAATTCCGCCACCTAATACTATTAGTCCTGGATCAAAAATGTGTGTTAAATTTACTAATCCTATTGTTAAATCATTTAAAAAATCTTCATAAGCTTCTACTGCCAAGTTATCTCCATTATTTGCTCTACTTATTACTTCTTTACCATCTATTAAATTAATATTCTTAATGGTTTTGCCACTATTGTTTAAGGAATCCATATAATTTCTTACAAGTGCAGAAGTTGATGCATATTTGTCATAACACCCATTTAAGCCACAAGAGCATTTTTCTCCAAATTTATTAATTGTCATATGCCCTACTTCTCCTGCGTTTCCTCCAATTCCTCTATATACTTTACTATCTATTACGATAGCACCCCCTATTCCTGTTCCTATAGTTATACATAAAAAAGTATCTTTCCCTTTTGCAGCTCCCATCCACATTTCACCCAATGCTGCTGCATTAACATCATTTTCTACAAAACATTTTAACTTTGTATGTTCATAGATTGTTTCCGAAAGCTTTGCTCCAGAATAATCCGAAAAATTTACTGCAAATATTACCTCACCTTTTTTATGATCTACTTGTCCTGCTGTACTTATTCCTACAGATGATATTACATACTTTTCTTTTAATACATTTATTTTTTTTACCAATTCAGCAGGGATATTGTCTTTACAATTCACCTCAGGAGTAGAAAATTTATCCTTATATAAAATCTGACCATTTTCATTGATTATTCCATATTTTATAAATGTTCCTCCTATGTCAAAGCAAGCAATATTATTTATGATTATCACCTCACGCAATATATTATAACTAAAATTTCTTACTAATGTGTGAAATACATTTTAGTTTTAAGCTTCATCTAATTTATTTTTTCACGAATAGTATTTATAAAAGAGGTAGATATAATATCATATGTGCCTTCATCTGGTCTTAGTGCAGAACCAAAATAAACATTCGGTCTCATAGAAACAGATCTATCTGTTCTTGTTTCATGTGAATTTATATGTATTTGATCGATATTGAGTTCACTTATAACTCTTTCTACATTATGAGCTTTACACCCTGCTGGAAGTATTTGTATTCTATCTCCTGCGTATTCAATTAATTCATTTAATAAATCCATACCAGCTTCGATTATATTTTGCTGACCCTTTGTCAATATTCTTTTTATTCCTAGATTTACTAAGGTATCTAATGCTTTAAAAGGATCTGGTACTACATCAAAGGCTCTATGAAATATAACTTCTTTATCTCCTGCTATTTCAATTATCTTTCTGCATCTTTCCACATCTACAGTACCGTCTTCTTTTAATATCCCAAAAACAATACCATCTGCACCATGTTCAATAGCTTTTTTAGTATCGTTAAGCATAACATTAAATTCACTTTCTGTATAACAGAAACCACCTCTTCTAGGTCTTATCATCACTACTACAGGGATCTGTAAAACCCTTTTTGCTTCTATAATTTCTCCTATTGATGGTGTAAGCCCTCCTAAGAAAAGGGATGAATTTAGTTCAACTCTGCTAGCCCCTGATTTTTCTGACTCTATAGCATCATCTACAGAACCACAACAAACTTCAATAACTATGTTTTTCTTCACCTTTATTTCCTCCTTTGCTGTTTAAATATTATTAATGATTTAAACTGAAAACTGTCTTACTTTCTCCAACTATTTTTTTATTATCATTTTTTACATCTTTAGGGAAAACCTTATACAGTCTTTCTATAGTTTCTTTATTATCATAATTTATATCTTCCAGTATTTTAGCAACAATAAAAGGCCAGCTTTCTTCCGAACCATCCATAACCTTTATTGCAAATCCCAAGCGTTCCTTTTTTAACCCAAAGCAATAAACTCCCTTTGATCCACCCTTAGCTACTATATTTTCATCTTTATTAAGTAAAGCACATATTAGATTTGTTCCTGATACCATCTCATAGTGTTTATTCATAAGGTTTGTTATTGTAATTACAGCTTGTCTGATATCTTTATCTTCTATCATATCCGGGCAAGCAAGCTTGAAAAATGTATTTGCTAAATACTTAAGCGGCATTGCAAAGACTGGTACTCCACATCCGTCGACACCTATTTTAATTTCATTTTTTGGAAAACCAGAAATAATTGATATATGTTCTAAAATCTCCTGTTGAACCTCATTGTTAATATCCCAATAATTATTGATATTGTAACCTAACTCCTTACACAGTGTTATAATATTAAGATGTTTGCCTGAGCAATTATGATAGATTCTTCGCTTTGGCATATTTTGTCTTATAAGTTCTTCTTTTGCATCATTACTTAATGGATATGTAGGAAGACATATAAGTTGTTCTTCTTCAATCTGAACTTTTTCCATTATTGATTCAACAGCTTGTACATGAAAAGACTGTGCTCTATGTGATGCAACCAAAACTGTCATTTCTTTTTCTGAGAAATTATATTTTTGATTAATTCCTCTTTTCACCAAGGGAATAGCCTGTACAGGTTTTGCTGATGATCGTAAAAAAGCTAAAAAGTTTTCATCACCAACTGAATATTTAACTTCTTCATTATCGGAAACACCACATATATGTCCCCAATGCTCACATTCTAAAATTCCACCTCTATAATCTTCTACTAACAATTTTTGCATTCATATCACCTCTAAACAAGATTTTAGGATTTTAGGGACGGTTCTTTTTTGCTCACTTTTTTATATTAACTCCTGTTTTAATAATTATAATTCATGTTATCTCAGCTATTTTACTAACTTTAGACTATAAAAATCAAACAACTATTAAATTATTCATTCTAGAATTTTGTTGTTATTCTTAGTTTTATAAATAGCTGAAATATCTATGTTATATGTGAGCAAAGAAAAATCTTCCCAATTTTTTTATTATTTCTATTAGGGAATGATTTTAACTAACTCACTTATTTCTTATCTAATAGCTCTATACCTTTTTCAGTAAGCTTAATTTTTCTTTCTTTCAGCAACCTGCCTACAGCTCTTTTAAATGCACTCTTACTCATACTTAATTCATCATTTATTTTATCTGGTGAGCTTTTGTCATTTAGCATAAGTAGCCCATCATTTAAATATACTTTATCTAAAATTATCTTTGCATCGCCATCTATGTTGCTATATGATTTTTCTCTTAGGCTTAAAACTAACTTCCCGTCTTCTTTAACCTTAGTTATTCTAACCTCTACCTTATCACCACTTCTATAATCACCAAACAACTCATGTTTAGGTATTAATCCATGATATCTATTTTCAACAGCTACAAATGCTCCAATTTCTCTATTAATACTATAGATTATTCCATTAACTCTATCATTTTCATTGTACGGTGAATCACTGCTAAGTAATTTATTTATATACGTTGTTGCGCATAATCTATTGCTCTTATCTACATATAAGCCTACAACATAATCACTACCTTTACGAACTTTATTTATTTGTTCTTTAAAAGGTAAAAATAAATCTTTCTCTAAGCCCCAATCTAAAAACGCCCCGATTTTTGTAATTCCTACTACCTTAAGGCATGCTAGTTCTCCAATCGTTAACTTTGGTTTTCTCGTTGTTGCTATCATCCTGTCTTTTGAGTCTCTATAAACAAATACTTCTATCTCATCACCTATTAGAGTTTCTGATGGAACTTGTTTTTTCGGTAATAGAATGTTCTCTTGATTCTTATTATCTTTTGAATTCAAATATATACCTACAGATGTATGTTTTATAACCTCTAATTTTTGAATTTTTCCTAGTTCTATCATAATTATCTCCTTTTCAACGTGGGATTTGGGGGACGGTTCTTTTTTGCTCACTTTTAATTTTTGTTTTTAATCTGGAAACTGTACTCCTTGCTATCTTAGTTATTTCAGCAATTTCTCTAGCATTTAAACTAGTTTGATTAACTAGTATTTGTATTATTCGTTCTCTTATTTTATTATTATTCTTAATTTCATTTATATCCGAAATATTCTTACTTTGTAGATATTTAACTATAATTCTATTTGCTTTTTCTATCTCATGTTCTTTCATATGTTCATTTATGTCTAAGTGTGAATACATATCTTCTAAAAAGTGATAGTTCAAAAAATCTTTTCTACCTTTAAATCGCTCTAATATCCATTCTTTTTCATCCTTGTCTATTATATTGACTTCATCTAATAAAAAATCTGTCATACTACTCCATTCATATGCAGTCACATTTTCAACTAGTTTTGCTTTTACTGGGTTATTGTGTATATACCTTAAAGCACTAAAAAGGTAGCCTTCGTTCTCTATTTCTTTACTCTTATACCTATCTTGAAAAACACTACCTACTCTTTTTTCTTTTTTATTATAGAACATAGCATATCGTATATTTACCTTTTTCATAAAAATACTCATAGAATCTTTTTCAGATTTTATTAATAAATGTAGATGATTGTTCATAATACAATATGCAATTATCTTTATGCTCATATCATCTAATATTTGATTGAGTATTTTCATTATCTTTATCTTCTCTTCATATGTTTTAAATATCTCCAGTTTATTTATACCTCTTGTCATAATATGATAATATCCACTTGCACTTTCTTTTCTAGCTGTTCTCATTTTTATCCCCTTTATTACCTTTTTATTAGATTTT
>DAOUQG010000015.1 GCA_030625765.1 Thermohalobacteraceae bacterium
TATTGCTTGCTTAAAAGTTATCTTAGTTTGATTCATTATTTATATCCTTTCTAAATATTACAATAAATTAATATTTAGTGATAATTATAACACAGATTCTATAAAAGATAATCAAACAATATCAAGAAAAACATGAAATAAAAGAATTAAAAACCATAAAAAACCATAAAGTAAATAATTAAAGAAAGAGTTATTTAAAATAATAGTATTTATTTATTGATTGATAATGCAAGTAATATATAACAGTTATCATTGTCATATGGAGAATAGATAAATATGTAAGAACTCAGAATTGGATTAAAATATAATTAAATACAATAACATCCATAACATGTAAATTATCAAAATATACAATAAGGTATTGAATTATGTAAATTTGGAATATATAATTAACAAAACTGTTACATTTTCTTAACAATTATAAAGGAGGTTTTGTATGCTGAAAAACAAGAAATCATTTAGTTTAGGATTTTGGATTATCATTGCAATGATTTTAGGTATTATAGTAGGTAAAATTATGGGTACTAACGCAATTATTTTTAAACCTTTAGGCGAGATATTTGTAAAATTAATTAAAATGGTTGTTATACCATTAGTAGCTTTTTCGATAATTGGGGGAGCTGCTTCTATTGGTGAATCAAAGTCAGCCGGTAAGATAGGAGCAACTACTTTTGGATATTATCTATCGACTACTGCTTTTGCAGTTATATTAGGGTTGTTATTTGGTGAAATTTTCAAGCCTGGTATTGGTATTGATTTAACTAGAGTTCAAAGCTTATTCTCTTTAGAGTATGCTGATAGGGGAGATATTCCTGGTTTTTTTGAAACAATAAAGGGAATTATTCCTTCAAACCCAGTTGAATCATTGGTTAGTGGAAATATGCTTCAGATTCTGTTTTTTTGCTTGTTATTAGGATTTGGTATTTCTACACTAAAGAAAGATTCCAAAGAACCTGTTCTTAAGGTTGTAAATGGATTTGCTGATGCATTAGTTTTTGTTATTCTAAAGGTTATGTATCTTGCACCGTTGGGTGTATTCGGATTAATGGCTGATGCAGTTGGAACATTTGGCTATGATATTTTAGGTCTTGTTATTAAGCTTCTAGGGATATATACTATTGCATTGATACTTCATACTTTTATTGTTTACGGTTCAGCAGTGAGGGTATTAGGCAAAATGTCGCCAAGAAGATTCTTTAGCAAAGTTTATAAAGCTCAAATTGTTGCTTTATCTACAGCATCATCTATGGCAACATTACCTGTTACAACAGAGATTTGCGAGGATGAACTTGGAGTATCCAAAGAAACAACATCATTTGTTCTTCCATTAGGAGCAACTATAAATATGGATGGAAATGCTATATATTATGCTTTAGCAGCATGTTTCTTTGCACAGCTTTTTGGAGTTGAATTAGGAATAACTCAATATATAGCTATTATTTTTACTGCTACAGTTGGTTCTATAGGTCAGGCAGGAGTTCCAGGTCCTTCATTGCTTGTTGTGGCTGTATTAATTGCAGCTGGTATTCCTGTTGAAGGATTACCTTTATTATTTGGAGTAGATAGATTGTTTGATATGCTTAGAACTGCTGTAAATATATCAGGAGATGCATCTTGTGCTGTAATAGTTGATAAAATTGCAACCCAAACAAGCTCAGCTAATATAGAAGCTTAATGTTATAAGCTAATAATAAAATAATAACAGAGTCGGTGGGGAGGGTTCTCGCCGACTCTGTTTTAAATTGAAGTCTTATAATTTTTCAATCCTGCTTGTTTTGCTGATTTTATTGCATTTAAGTATTCCTTTTCTGATATCCTTTTGTTTAGTTCTTCGTAACTGTACGCTTTGTATGCAGGATAATACTGAGCCATAATATTTACATATATATTGGGAGACAATTCTTTTGCGATAAAATCCATTATTTTTTCAGTTTCTGCTAAATTTTGAGGAAGCACTAGATGTCTTATAAGTAGTCCTCTATATGCAATATTTCTATCATCAGTCTTTAGCTCTCCAACCTGTCTATACATTTCTTTTACTGCATTTCTAGCGTTTTCAAAGTAATTTTTTACCCTTAAATATTTCCATGCAGCTTCATCATTTGCAAACTTGATATCTGGCATATATATATCAATAATTCCATCTAATAGCTTCAATGTATCAATTGAATCATATCCATTTGTGTTGTATATTATGGGGATATTTAGTCCTTTCTTAGCTGATATAAATATTGCTTCAACTATTTGAGGAACTATATGACTTGGAGATACAAGATTAATATTATGACATCCTTTCTCCTGTAAATAAAGCATAATATCAGCTAGTTTTTCTGTGGATATTTCATGTCCTTCTCCACAATGACTTATTTCATAATTTTGACAGAATAAGCATTTGAGATTACAATACGAGAAAAACAATGTACCTGAGCCATTTAGGCCTACAAGCTCTTTTTCTTCTCCAAAATGAGGCATAGCACTGGAAAGAACAGCTTTATCTAAGGTTTGGCAATATCCCTTTTCACCATCAAGTCTATTTACTTTACATTCATGAGGACAAAGAGTGCAATTTGTTAGCATAGATTTTAACTTTTTTACTCTTTTTTCTAACTCTCCATTTTTAAGTAAACTTATATATCCAGATTGATACATAGCTTTTCTCCTTCCAGCTTGATTAGTAATGTCAGAATTATATTTTCCTATATAAATATTTTTATTCAAACTGCATATATTCGTATTAACGAACAAACCCTTGCACGCTTAAGGCACAAAAAGAAATGAAACTACACACTCCGAAGTTAAATTCTTTCGCATTAATACTTTACTAATGAGGGAATAAGACAATCTATAACATTCATAACTTATAATGAATATATTGTTAATTTAACCTGTTATGTAAGTAAATAAATCTAATTTGTTAGAACAAGAAGAAGCTGTTAAGGGATAATGAGGAGGTTGACTGTGAAGTATAATTTTGATGAAGTTATTGATAGAACTAACAACTATTCAGCAAAATGGATGGAGATGGGCTCAAAGTTCGGAAAAAGCGACATACTGCCTATGTGGGTTGCAGATATGGATTTCAAATCGCCTGAGCCTGTTATTAATTCTATTACAAAGAGAGCAGAACAAGGAATATATGGATATACTACACGTCCTGAGTCGTATTTCGATTCTATAGTAGATTGGATGGAAAAAAGGCACAATTGGAAGCCAGATAGAAATCTACTAATTCATAGTCCTGGAGTAGTATTTTCCATAAGTCTTATTGTACAGGAATTTACTGAACCTGGGGACAAAATTATAGTTCAGCCTCCAGTATACTATCCATTTTTTTCTGTGATTGAGAAGAATAATCGAGCAATTATTCATAATCCATTAAAAATTGAAAATGGGAAATATGTTATGGATTTTGAAGATTTAGAACGAAAAATCGATGAAAAAGTTAAAATGCTAATTCTTTGCAGTCCACATAATCCAGTTGGTCGTGTATGGAGCAGAGAGGAATTGATCATACTAGGTGAAATTTGCAAAGCGAATAATATTAGAATTGTATCAGATGAAATTCATGCAGATATTGTATATAAAGGATGTAAACATATCCCATTTGCTTCTCTTTGTGATAAATATACACAAAACCTTATAACCTGCATTGCACCAAGTAAAACATTTAACTTAGCTGGATTGCAGTCCTCTATTGTTGCATTTTCAAATAAAAGAGATTATTTTAGATTTCATTATTTATTAGATACTCTTGATATCAAACGAAACAGTTGCTTTAATGTAGTAGCTACAGAAATGGCATATAGATTTGGAGAAGAGTGGTTAAATCAATTACTAGAATATTTAGAAGGTAATCTTAACTTTCTTCTAGAATATTTAAAAGAGAAAATTCCGAAGATTAAGGCGTACAAACCCGAAGGAACATTTTTAGTTTGGCTTGATTTCCGAGAGTTAGGAATGAATAAGGATAAATTGAGTGAGTTTATGATAAAAACGGCAAAGGTTGCATTAGATGATGGATATTGGTTTGGAAAAGAAGGGGAAGGATTTATGCGAATCAATATTGCTTGTCCAAGAGAAATTCTAAAAGAAGGGTTAAAAAAAATAGAGGAGGGTATAAATGTGCTATAGAGATTTTTTTGGGCTACATAACAATGGTGTGAAATTCCAGCTGTTTGATTCTGCACATATAGCTGTATTAGTCACTTTTCTTATAATAGCAATATGTACATATGTTTTCCGTAATAGGTTTAAAGACGAAGGAGTAAATAAAATTGTCAGGTATATATTTGCTGCAATACTACTGCTTAATCAAATAGGATATTATGTTTGGCTTGCCGCAACAGGTATATGGTCAATAAGTAATGGACTACCTCTGACTCTTTGTGGAGCATCAACCTTTTTGTGTATTTACCTGCTTGTAGGACAAAAGTATTTTGCTTATGAAATACTATACTTTTGGGGTTTGACAGGTACCTTGCAGGCAATGATAACACCTGAAATTTTTGGGTATGGATATACACATTATAGATTTTATGAATTTTTTATTGGACATGGTTTAATCATAATAGCTATATTATTTATGACTTTCACAAATAGAATTCGTCCACAGGCTATCTCTATTAAGAAAGTATTTTTTGTTACTAATATTTTTGCTGTATTTGTTCTTATATTTGATTTGATTACTGATTCAAATTATTTGTTTCTTATTCATAAACCTAAAACTGCTTCATTATTTGACATATTGGGTCCATGGCCTTGGTATATTTTATCACTTGAATTTCTCTGTGTGATTATGTATACAATTATTTATACTCCATTTGCCATAAAGGATTATTTTCAAAAGAAAAAGATTAAAAATCGTAGTAAGGAAAAAGCTTTTGCATAAAGCAAGACTCAGTTCAGGTGGAGTTTTTACTCCAACTGAACGCAAAGTCGTCTTATCTAGGAGCTATGCAATTCTTTACTCCCGCTTGCAGAAGAGGGAGTATTAGAATTGTAAGCTATCAGATAAAATAACAACCTTGGCTAATTTTCACGTTAAGGTTGTTATTTTTTCGGAAGTTGTTAAGTATTATGATATAATAATAATATAACAAAAATAAACCTTGTTGTGTTATTTGGAGGGATTTTATTGCCTGGGAAAAAACTTCTTAGTAAAAATGAAGGGTTCATTGAAGCGTGGAATGCTTTCATAAATAAAGGGATATTAAAAAGAGATTTAATTCATGATTTTATAGCAGATTCGTGGCTTAGAAGTAAATCATATGAAGTAGATCCCTTTTCTGAATCAATAAAAATACATCTAACTAATGAAGAACTTGATGAGAAATATAAGGAATATAAGGTATTGCTTAATGTTGCAAAGCCTTTTATGTATAGCCTGTATAAAATTGTTGGTGATACTGGATTTATTGTTAGGTTAACTGATAAGGATGGCTATGTTTTAGAGTGCGGTGGAGATAAGGAAATCATGAAAAAGCAAGGCAATCTTAATATGTACAAAGGGTGTAATGTTAGAGAAGAGATAATTGGGACTAATGCAATAGGAACTGCGTTAATTACTGGAAAACCGATTCAGGTTTTAGGAGCAGAGCATTACTGTTTGCAGTACCACACTTGGACTTCATCAGCATGTCCTATAAAGGATGAACAAGATGAGATTGTTGCCGTACTTAGTATGTCAGGTCCTTATGAAAAGGTGCATCCTCATACATTAGGGATGATACATGCATCTGCCGAGGCTATAGAAAAGGAGATGAGATTAGATCAAGCCAATAATAGGTTAAAAATGGCTGTTAAGCATCTAAATGCAATAGTCGAGTCTATTTCAGAGGGGTTAATATCAATAAATAAGGATGGTAGCGTAAGAGGTATAAATATATTTGGACGTAATATTTTAAAGCTAAAGCAAGAAGATATAGTTAATAAAAATATATCAATTATTCTCGATAACAATAAATCTTCTAAGCTAATGAAGGTAATAAAAAATGGTACAAAATTTGAAGAAGAGGAAATCAATTTTTTAACTAAAAGAGGAAGAAAAATTCCTTGCATAGTTAATGCTACTCCTATAAAAGCTGTAAATTCTAATGAAGTTGAGGGATTAGTTCTTACATTTAAAGAATCAAAGGTTGTACATGATTTAGTCAACAAAATTGTTGGTGCTGAGGCTAGATTTACCTTTGATGATATTTTAGGTGAAAGTAAAGAAATAAAAGAAGCAATGAAGATGGCTGCATTTTCTGCAAAGGCAGATGCAACAATACTTTTGCTAGGAGAAAGTGGTACAGGTAAAGAGATGTTTGCACAAGCAATACACAATCAAAGCAAGAGAAAAAGTAGACCTTTTGTTTTTCTAAACTGTGGAGCTATACCAAGAGAGCTAGTTGCAAGTGAATTGTTTGGTTATGTCGAGGGAGCATTTACTGGAGCAAGAAGAGGAGGACATCCTGGTAAATTTGAACTAGCTGATGGAGGCACAATATTCTTAGACGAAATAGGAGATATGCCTTTGGATACTCAGGTAAATCTACTTAGAGTATTGGAAAATAAAGAGATTGTAAGAGTAGGAGGACACGATGTAATTCCTGTTGATGTTAGAGTGATTGCAGCAACACATAAGGATTTAAAAAAGGAAGTCGAGCTGGGTAATTTTAGAAGAGATTTGTACTATAGACTTAATGTTATGCCTATTCATACTCCTTCTTTAAGAGAAAGGAAGGGGGATATAAGAATATTTATTGATTATTTTATCGAAAAGTTTAGTGGTCATATGGGTATAAATATAACAAAAATTAGTGATGAATTTTATAGAGGAATGTATAATTATGATTGGCCTGGAAATGTCAGAGAGCTTCAAAACGTGATTCAGCTTGTTGTAAATACAATTGACGATGAAGAAATAATAAAATACGAGCATTTACCCAAATATGTCAAATCCAGCTATCCTGTAGAGGAGAAATTTGAAAAAAGTGAGCTTTTATCATTGGATGAAATAGAAAGAAAGGCAATATTAAATACATTACAAAAGGTTAATGGTAATATGTCAAAGGCAGCCAAAATATTAGGGATAGGTAGAAGTACATTATATAGGAAACTGGAAAAACATAAAGTAAAACTTATTTCAGATGGAGTTTTTACCACATCTGAAATTTAGTTGAACCAATCCAGGAGCTATGCAATTGATGAAGAAACTAAGTGACTCACTACTGGTGAAGAAACTAAGTGATTCACACCAAATTAAAATTTGGGTTCTCTACTTAAAATCATAGATTTGTGTTCGCTACTTAACTTTACTCCCATTTGTACAAGTGGGAGTATCAGAATTGTAAGCTATCGGATAAAGTGACAATTGAATCAAAATGAAACACATGTGTCAAAATGACACATCCATAAGAGAACTTAATATTAATAATGTTTCAAAACAATACATTTTTTCTAAAATAGGATTGACTTTTAAAGTTAATTCTATTTTTTATTGCTTTGAAATTCAAGAAGCTAAGTAAAATCAACACGTTGAAAGATATTCGGCGCAGTGCACTATTCTGGCATGATTATTGCAATAATAAAATATGAAATCAACTAAAAAATTTGGAGGGATTATGAAAAAATATATATATTTATTCTTCTTAATGATGCTTTGGATTATATTTACTGAAAAGATTACTATTGAAAGGATAGTTATAGGATTTATAGTTAGTATTATAATATATCTTTTTTATAAAGAATTTTATTGCAAAGGTTCTAGAAAAAATATTAACTTAAAAACTTTTTATTATTTAACTATATACCTATTAATATTAATGAAAGAAATTGTTATAGCTAACTTTGATGTTGCAAAAATTGTTTTAAGTCCTAGAATGCAAATATCACCTATGGTTGTACGCTATAAAACTAGATTAAAATCAGATTTTAATAAGACAATACTTGCAAATTCTATAACTTTGACTCCTGGGACATTTACTGTTTCATTAGAAGGCAATACACTTCTTGTTCATTGTCTGCAAAAGGAGTATATGCATAATATTATTAACTCACCACTTGAAAAAATACTTTTAAAAATTGAGGAGTATAGCTTATGTTAGAGAGTCTTTTAATAATTTCATTAATTATCCTAGCTATAACAGCTATTTTGTGCATTATTAGGGCAATAGTAGGACCAAGTGCTGGTGATAGACTTATATCAATCAATGTTATTGCAACTAAAGCTATTGTATTAATATCTATAGTTTCTATTATCTTGGGTGAGGAATATTTTATTGATGTAGTTTTAGTTTATGCTCTTATTAGCTTTATTGCATCTATAGTAATATCTGAGGTAATAAATAAAAGCTGGAGGAAAAGTGAATGAAAACGTTTTTTGTATCAATTTTATTTTTTGGTGGATTATTTTTCTTTTCTGTTGGTACTATTGGACTTTTAAGATTACCTGATTTGTTTACAAGAGCTCATAGTACAGCGAAATGTGATACATTAGGAGCTTTATTATGCTTATCTGGGTTGATTGTTTATAGTGGTTTTAATGTAACAAGCTTGAAGCTATTGTTAGTAATAATTTTTATATGGATAACAAATCCTACTGCAACTCATTTAATAACAAATGCATTTTATAGGAGTGAAAATAATGAAAATATTTAGTATATTTATGCTTCTCTTTCTAATCGGGTCTTCAATTGCTGTTTCATTAATGAAGAATTTATTTGGAGCTATTATTGTTTTTATGGTTTATAGTCTTATCATGGCAATACTTTGGCAACAGCTAAATGCTCCTGACTTGGCTATAACAGAAGCAGCAGTTGGTGCTGGAATTACAACTCTTTTGTTTGTACTTACACTTAAAAAGATTAAAGGAGTAAAGAGATGAGAAAGGTATTAGCTATTAGTTTAACTACATTAATTATATTTGTATTATTAGTTGGAGTAAGTGAACTTCCTAGATTTGGAGATATAGATAACCCAGCCAATAATTATGTATCTCAAAGGTATTTGGAAAAAGGAGTAGAGGATACAGGCGCATTAAATATTGTTACTGCAATCATATTAGAATATCGAGCTTTTGATACATTTGTTGAGGCAGTTGTACTGTTTTCAGCTGTAATTTGTGTAATTGTAGTATTAGGAAAGAATAAGATTTGAAAAAGTGAGGGTGGTATGAAAGGAATGATGAGTAAATGAAAAGTACAATTTTATACGAAGTCAGCAAATTTCTTATACCTATAATCCAATTGTTTGGGATATATATTATTTTTCATGGACACTTATCTCCTGGTGGTGGTTTTGCGGGAGGAACAATAATAGGAGCAGGACTTATATTGTATAGAATAGTTTTTGGTGAAGAGAAGGCTCAAGAAAAGCTTAAATATACTAAGCTTTTAAACTTGATGTGTGGTTCACTAATAACGTATGGAATATTAAAAGGGTATAGCTTTATTGTAGGTGGAAGTAATGTTCATTTATTTGATATTCCATTAGGAAAGCCAGGGGATATTTTAAGCGGAGGATTAATCTTACCCTTAAACATTTGTGTGGGTATTGTTGTTAGTGTAGTTATATATTTTTTATTCAATTTATTTTATGAGGGAGAAATATGATGGAAGGTATTTTAAATAATTATTATGAGACTGGGGCGATAATTTTATTTGGAGTTGGCTTTGTTACTTTACTTATGCATAATAATTTGATTAAAAAGATTATTGGAATGAATATTATGGATACAGCTGTTTTTTTGTTTTTTATTTCGAAGGGGTATATAGAAGATAGGCAGGCTCCTATTGTTAGAGGCGTACATAAAGGAGTAGAGGGATATATAAATCCTATTCCTACTGCGTTAATGCTTACAGGAATTGTTGTAGCCGTTAGTATGACTGCTTTTGCATTAGGCCTAACTGTGAAAATATACGAAGAGTATGGAACGGTGGACTTGGGTCAAATTATGAAGATGAGAGGTGATGAGAACGATGATAGCTAGAAATTTCCCTTTGTTAACAATTATGATTTTACTTATCTGCTCATTTATTATGCCAATAGTTAAAGAGGCTAAGACTTTTAAAAAGCTGAGTATAATAAGCATGGGAGCTTCAGTAGTTTTAAATATTTCTACACTTATTTATATAAAGTATGATGGATCATTTTTCTATAGAGTTGGTCATTGGGATGCTCCATGGGGAATTGAGCTTCATATTGGAATGATAGAGATTATAATTGGTATTCTATTTACCTTAGTAGCGTCTCTAGTGATTTGGTATTCCTTTTATAGTGTTGATACAGAAATCCCAAAGGAAAAAATCAGATTTTATTATTTATTAATAAATATTTTAATAGCTTCCTTATTAGGTATCGTATATTCAAATGATTTGTTCAATTCTTTTGTTTTTATTGAGGTCAGTACACTAGCTTCCTGTGGGATAGTAGTTATTAAAGATAAAAAAGAGAATATAAAAGCAACTCTAAAATATCTAATATTAAGTATTTTAGGTTCAGGATTATTTCTTATGGGGATTGCATTTATTTATTCTATAACAGGTAACTTGAATATGACATTTATTCATAATGAGTTAGCAGAAATATATATAAAATATCAAAATACAATCTTGATTTCTTTAGCATTGTTTACTGTAGGACTTGGAGTGAAAAGTGCTATGTTCCCTCTACACATATGGCTTCCAGATGCACATTCAAATGCTCCATCAACTTCGAGTGCTCTTCTTTCTGCTCTTGTTTTAAAAGCTTTTGTATTCATGCTAATCAAGATTCTATTAAGAGTTTTTAGTTTGGAGATTGTCATACAGTATCGTGTTCTTGACTTGCTTTTAATACTTGGAAGCATCGGAATGATATTTGGTTCGGTTTTAGCTATAATGCAAAAGAATATTAAAAGAGTTATTGCATATTCAAGTGTGGCTCAGATGGGATATATTTTCTATGGAATTGGTCTTGGAAATAGCTTAGGATTAACAATATCAATATTTCATATTATCAGCCATGCGTTAACAAAATCCACTCTTTTTTTAGCTGTAGGTTCAATGATGGAACAAACAGGTAAGAATCTAAGTGATTTAAAAGGAATAGGAAAAGAAATGCCTGTTACATTAGGAATATTTACTATTGGTGCGTTCTCAATGGTTGGAATACCTATTTTACCTGGGTTTATCAGTAAGTGGTATTTTGCACTTGCAACTATTGATGCCAGTAAATTAATATACCTTGGTGTTATATTACTAAGCAGTTTATTAAATGCAGTATATTATTTCCCAATAATTATAAACGGATATTTTGGGGAAGAAAATCTTAAAGGAAAAGTGTTCATGTCAAAAAATAAGCCAGTTAAGGAATTATTACCAGTATTAATTCTTACTGTAGGAATAATTTTAGTTGGAATATTTAACAAAGGAATAATTAACGCAATAAACAAAAGTTTAATATAGGGGGTTTTTTTAGTGAGAGGAATATCTATACTATTTCCTTTATTCTTTCCAATTATAACATCTCTTGCATTCGGTACTATCAAGTTTAAGAGCAAAAGAGCAAGAAATATATATTTAACTTCTACTATTATAATAAATTTTTTATTTGTGATAAATGTTAGTATGACTAATGCTTCAATAGATTTTCATCTTTTTAAAGTAAATGATTTTTTAGATATATATTTTAAGATTGATAAAATAGGAATACTTTTTTCTTTATTAGCATCATGTTTATGGATATTTACTACTTTTTATTCTATTGAATATATGAGCCATGAGAGGAAAGAAAAAAGATTTTTCATATTTTTCATATTAACACTAGGTATAACTGTAGGTATTGCTTTTTCTGGTAATTTATTTACACTTTATATTTTCTATGAGCTACTAACATTGGCTACTTTCCCATTAGTGATACATGCAGGGAGTAGAGAAGCACTTGAGAGCGGTAAAAAATACTTAGTTTATTCGTTCACAGGAGCTACATTTGTGCTTTTAGGTATGATTTTACTTTTTTCAATAAGCAATAATATGACATTTATTGAATATGGAGTGTTAACGGATTTAAATAGCATCAATCAAAACTTAATCTTAGTTATATATATGATTTTATTTTTAGGATTTGGTGTAAAGGCTGCATTAGTTCCATTTCATTCATGGTTACCTTCAGCGATGGTTGCTCCAACGCCAGTTAGTTCATTGCTTCATGCAGTAGCAGTTGTGAAGTCAGGAATTTTTGCAATAATACGTATAACATATTTTATTTTTGGGTCGGATGTAATAAATAAGGTTCAAGGAGATTTTTACATTAGCTTTTTAGTAATTACTACTATCCTTCTAGGCTCATTATTAGCATTACATCAAGAAAATTTAAAAAAGCGTCTTGCATACTCTACAGTAAGTCAGCTTGGATATATTTTGTTAGGCCTTGTCATGATAAACGACAATGCATTGACAGGTGGACTCTTACATCTTGTAAATCATGCAGTTATAAAGATAATACTGTTTTTTTGTGTAGGTGCTATTTATTTTATGACTGGCAAGAAAACTATTAGTGAAATTAAGGGAATAGGTAAACAAATGCCTATTACAATGGGGTGCTTTAGTATAGCTGCAATTTCTTTGATTGGGATCCCTCCTACTAATGGGTTTGTAAGCAAGTGGTATTTAGCTATAGGTGGACTAAGGGCTGATAGAGTATTATTTTCAGTAATATTACTATTAAGTGCATTACTTACTGCAGCATATATATTGCCTATAGTAATAACAGCATTTTTTCAGGGTGAAAAGGTTGCAAAGGAGGATCATATAGAACCTCCGTTAAGGATGCTTATACCTATAATATTGCTGACTGGTATTGTTATTGCTTTAGGATTATTTCCCAATTTCGTTTTAAATTTTATCGAAAGTATTACTGATAGTATTGTGTAAATCAGTAGAATGGTGGTGTTTTTATGAATAACATTGTTTTATTAGTTATATTACTACTTCCACTTGTAGCTTCGTTAATAAGCTTTTTAATTGGAAGAGTTAACGAAAGGAATAGAGATATTTTTAATATTATTGCAACTGGAGCGGAGCTTATATTAATTACATTGTTTTATAAAAAGGTAAGTGTGCAAGCAGTTGATCTATTTGTTCCAGATATCATGGGAACAGGTTTGTATTTGAAGCTTGACATGTTTAGATATATGTTCGTTTGGATTACTGCATTTATTTGGTTTTTGACAACGATTTATTCAACTCAGTATATATTAAAATATAAGCATAGAAACAGATACTATTCATTTTTCCTTTTGACATTAGGTAGTACAATAGGAATATTTATTTCAGAGAACCTACTAAATTTGTTTACTTTTTTTGAGATAATGTCTTTCACTTCATATTTTCTCGTTATACATGATGAGGATAAATATTCGCATGATGCTGGCAAAACATATATAGAAATGGCAATTGCTGGTGGACTAATATTATTAATGGGACTATTTTTATTATATGATTATACTGGTGCATTAAATATTAGTGAGATTTCAATAGTTATGGTTTCATTGGGAAATATTAAATATTTAATTAGTGCATTAATTATAATTGGGTTTGGTGTAAAAGCAAGTATTGTACCTCTTCATGTATGGCTACCAAAGGCGCACCCAGCTGCACCAGCTCCTGCAAGTGCAGTTTTATCTGGTATACTTATTAAAACAGGTATATTTGGTATTCTTATAACTGTATCAATTATGATGAATGGCGATATAATTCTTTCTTCAATTATGTTCGTATTAGGGTTTATCAACATGCTTATGGGAGGATTTTTAGCTTTATTTCAAAGAAATATTAAGAGAATACTTGCGTATAGCAGTATGAGTCAGGCAGGCTATATACTTCTAGGAATAGGACTTATTGGATTATTAAAGGAGTATAAAGAAATTGCAATTTATGGAGTTATGATGCATATATTTAATCACGCTATTTTTAAGGTGTTATTGTTTTTGGGTGTAGGTATAATATATATGATTCTACATGAAGCTAGTATAAATGTTGTAAGAGGATTTGGTAGACATAAAGTAATACTGAAGATCGTATTTTTGATAGGGGCTTTATCAGTTATGGGAATACCAGGATTTAATGGGTTCATAAGCAAGACTATATTGCATGAGGCTCTATCTGAAGCTCATCATATTTATAATAATATTTGGTTTACTATTGCAGAAATTGCATTTACTATAGGAAGCAGCTTTACTGTTGCATATTTATTAAAAATTTTTGTTGCAGTATTTATTGATGACAACGAAAAATATAGAGGACAGTATAAAGAACATATCAAATTAAGAGCAGTTTTTCCAATGGTAATATTAAGCTGTATTATTATTTATATTGGAATAAAGCCTTATACTATAATGAGTATTATGGTAAAAACAGTAGAAGCTTTTGGAATAGAAGGGCATTTTGAGACTGATTTTTTCTCATTAACTAATTATAAGCCAGTGATGATTTCTGTATTATTAGGATTGTTAATTTATTATACTGTAATAAAAGGAAAGCTACTAAGAATAACTAATGGAAAAAAAGAGTACATCAACCCATCTCTAAATTGGATTAGTCTTGAAAATGATGTTTATATTCCTGTAGTTAGGACTATTTTTGTAATTAGTTCAAAGATTTTTCATTTTGTTGATAATTTGATTATTAATATTATTGAATGTATTATATCAGGTATCAAGATGCTTAATGATATCGAGTTTGAAAATGGTGAAACGAAGACAATTAAAAACAGTAATAGACTAAATTATAAAAAGTTTTTTTTGTATAATAAAGCACATAAGATTAAGAAAAATAAAACTACTAATGTTGAAGATTCTAATTTAGGCAACATAGTAGGGTTAATTAGAAGAAATATGAACAGTATTATTTATTCAGTTTTTATTTTTGCTATGATTCTTACAATATTCTTAATAGTCTTAGTTTTGTAAAATTTATGAAAAATATTGTCACTTAATTGGTATAAAGTGTTATAATATTTAAGGAGTATAATATTTTTTAAAATGTATTAGGCATAATATCAGTATAGTAAATTTTGAGCAGGAGGGATATATTGGATTATAGAGCAAAGTATGAAAAATGGCTTAATAATGAATTTTTTGATGAAGAAACAAGAAAAGAATTAATGGAAATTAAGAATAACGAAGAGGAAATTCAAGACAGATTTTATAAGGAGCTTAACTTCGGTACTGCAGGGCTTAGAGGGAAAATAGGTGCGGGCACAAACCGTATGAATAAATATATTATAGCTACAGCTTCTCAGGGCCTAGCAGAGGTTATCAAGAAAAGAGGAAGGGAAGCTATGGATAGGGGAGTAGCTATAGCATATGATGTCAGACATTATTCTGATGTGTTCGCAAAGACAGCTGCTCTAGTATTAGTTCAAAATGGTATTAAGGCATATTTGTTTAAGGATATAACACCAACTCCAGAACTTTCTTTTGCTGTAAGAAAATTAGGAACCATATCTGGAATTGTTGTAACAGCTAGTCATAACCCTAGAGAATATAATGGTTATAAGGTATATTGGGAAGAAGGATCACAAATTCTTTCAGATATAGCTAGTGAGATTACAGAAGAGATTAGTAATATCACAGATTATTCAGATGTGAAGCTTATGGATGAACAGGAAGCTATTAATAAAGGATTATTAGTTGAAATCGGAAAAGAAATTGATGATGCATATATTGAAATGGTTAAAAGCTTATCTCTTAGAGGTAATGTAGATAGAAATATTAAGATTGTGTATACTCCTTTAAATGGTACAGGAAATATTCCGGTAAGAAGAGTATTGAAGGAATTAGGTTTTGCAAATGTATCTGTTGTCCATGAACAAGAAAAGCCAGATCCAGATTTCACTACAGTTGGATATCCAAATCCAGAGGATCTTAAATCGTTTGAATACGCAAAGAAGCTTGGAAAACAGATTGATGCTGAATTATTAATTGCTACCGATCCTGATTGTGATAGAGTTAGATGTATTGTGAGAAATAAAGAGGGTAAATATGAGGCCTTAAATGGTAATCAAATAGGTGCTATACTAATTAATTACATAATGGAAGCTAGAAAAGAAAAGAATGATTTACCTGCCAACGGCGTTATAGTAAAGTCTATTGTAACTGGTGATTTAGGTAAGGCTATAGCTAAGGATTATAATGTGGAAACTGTAGATACATTGACTGGATTTAAGAATATCTGTGGAAAAGCTAACGAATATGAAAAAACTAAAGAATATGAGTTTGTCTTTGGATATGAGGAAAGTATTGGGTATGTATATGGAACGGAAGTTAGAGATAAAGATGCAGTAATTTCCTCTATGCTTTTAACAGAGGCTGCTGCATATTATAAGACTTTGGGAAAAACTTTACTAGATATTCTAAACGAGCTATATAATAAATACGGTTATTATCGAGAAAAGCTTTATTCAATTGAATTAGAGGGTATAGAAGGTCAGGAAAGAATCCAAAGAATGATGAAGCAATACCGCATAAACTACCCTAAAGAATTCATGGGTGTTAAGCTACTTAAGTTTATTGATTACCTAGAACAACAAAGTTTAGATATTTCATCTGGAGAAAAAGAGGCTATTGATATTCCTAAACAGAATGGTATGAAATTTGTCTTAGAAGACAAATCGTGGTATGCTATTCGTCCTTCTGGCACTGAGCCTAAAATAAAGATATACATATATACTAAGGGTGATACTCCTCAAGAATCGCAGGCAAAGATAAAAAATATATATGAAGAAATAAGAAAAAACTTAGATAGTATAGAGTGAACTCGTTTGATGAAGAAACTAAGTGACTTACTCAAAATCAAAGATTTTGGTAACCTACTTATAGCTAAAGCTAAACGGGGTCTCTACAATCAAATATTTGTAAAATAAATATTGTGATCATGTGAAATAGGATAAAGAAAGCCCTTAGTTTTGTGATAAACTAAGGGCTAATAATTTTTGCATAGTAGAATATTTGGAATTATAAGTTTTTAACTGCTTTTTCAATTCTTTGTAATCCATCCAATAACATTGATTGTGGACATCCAAAATTGATTCTTTGGAACCCACTGCCACCATTACCAAATGTATATCCATACTTAAATCCAATCTTTATTTTTTCGATTGCAAATTTCTCTAATTCTTTATCGGTCATTCCAAGATTGTTAAAATCAAGCCAAGCGATATAAGTACCTTCAGGTTTGATAATTTTAACTCCTGGAACATTGTTATCTATATATTCAATCATAAAGTCTCTATTTTTTTCAAGATATTTGTTGCATTCATCAAGCCATTCTTCACCACAATTATATGCGGCTTCAATTGCCTCTATAGAAAAAGTGTTTTTCAACATTATTTGCATTGCCTGAGACACGAAATCGTATTCTTCTCTTAGTTTTGGATTAGCTATTGTAATGATAGTAGGCTTTAAACCTGAAAGATTGAAGCCTTTTCCTGGACCAAAAAGAGTTACAGTTGTCATTTCAAGCTCTTTTGACAGACTAGCTATAGGAATGTGCTTATGACCAGAAAAAATGTTATCAGAATATATTTCATCTGAAACAATGATAATATCATTTTCAAGACAGAATTCTCCTAGTTTAATTAGTTCTTCCTTAGTAAAAACCTTTCCAACAGGATTTTGTGGATTGCAAAGAACTAGCATTTTTACTCTTGAATCAACCTGCTTTTTTAAATCATCAAAGTCTATAAAGTATTTACCATTTTCATAAATCATTGTATTGTGAACTACATGTCTTCCATTTAAAGTTATAGAATCAAAAAAGCGATAGTATACTGGATCTTGTATGATGACCTTATCTCCTGGCTTTGTAAAAGCGTTTACTGCAACAGAAACAGCGGGAATTGTACCTGTAGAATTTCTAATCCATTCCTTTTCAATTTTCCAGTTATTTCTTCTGTTTTGCCAATTAATTATAGATTCAAAGAAGGAATCCTCACGAATTGTATATCCGTATACTGCATGTTCAGCTCTTTTAGTAACTGCCTCTTTAATACAAGGTGCAGTGAAAAAATCAAGATCAGCTTCCCACATAGGCAACAAATCATTAGTTCCAAATTTTTCATAAATCCCATCCCACTTTTCAGAATGAGTATTCCTTCTTTCTATTATTTTATCAAAATCATATTTCATACTTTTCCTCCTTTGTTTTGTTGTTATATTAATAAATATAGCTACTGGTTATTGAGATATATTATTAATTAAGATTAATGAAATAGACATAATTATTAGATATAAAAGAATATTAATGATAGATTACTTTGTAAAAGTGAAAGTATAAAGCCTAACTCAGGTTTCCTTCAAATATCATAGGAGATATTTTGCAAATTGATAAATTAAGATGAATAATTACAAACTTTTTATTTTTTGTATAATCTAATTTTATTAGTTAATAAATTAGTAGTCAATAAGTTAGAGCAAAATAGTTAAAAAAAATGACAATTAATTTTTGTATGCATTTTCATTTTCAATTTTTTAATAAAATCATTTAAAAAGTATAATTTTTTGGGTATAATTACATTGAGGAGGGGGTAATAATGATTAAAGATTGGAAACATTTACTAATTCCTTATGAGCAAGCCGTAGAGGAGCTTAAAGTGAAATTTAAAAGTATAAGAAATGAATATAGAAGATTAGATGAATACTCACCTATTGAGTTCGTAACAGGTAGAACAAAGAAAATGTCTAGTATTTTAAACAAAGCAAGGAAAAGGGGAGTGTCACTTGAAGAAATAGAAGAAAAAATTGAGGATATTGCTG
Organism: Thermohalobacteraceae bacterium; assembly: GCA_030625765.1. Taxonomy (GTDB): domain Bacteria; phylum Bacillota; class Clostridia; order Tissierellales; family VENL01; genus DAOUQG01. Next base: position 18,776 of record DAOUQG010000015.1, read on the forward strand.
GTATTCGTATCATGTGTCAGTTTGTAGGAGATATAGACAGAGTTGTAGAACTGATAAGAGAAAGAAGTGGAAGAGATCTTACTATAGTGGAAGAAAGGAATTATTTAGAAAGTATCAAAGAAAGTGGATATAGAAGTTATCATATTATTATAAAATACCCTGTACATACTGCATTAGGCGAAAAAGAAATTTTAGCTGAAATTCAAATTAGGACTTTGGCTATGAATTTTTGGGCAACTATTGAACACTCCTTAAATTATAAATTTAGACATAATATCCCCGCGGATATAAAAATCAGACTGAAAAATGCAGCTGAGGCAGCTTTTATGTTAGATAAAGAAATGTCTGAAATTCGATATGAGGTAATGGATGCTCAAGAAAAATTCCAGGCAAAATCTACATTAATAGAAGAAATATTAATAAAGCTTCAAGACTTATATTTTTTGCGTAGAACAGAGGAAGTTGAAGAAATAAGAGAAAGATTCTTTATAATACAGGAAAAGGGAGATATAAAAGAACTTAAGAGCTTAAGAAATCAAATAGATGAAATGATGGCACGATATGAAATGGAGCGTATGTTATAACTAAAACATTTTTATAGAAGAGGTGATAATATGTTAAAAATAGCACATATAGCAATTGTAACTAAAGACATTGAAAAATCAAAGGACTTTTATATCAAGGTATTAGGTGCTAAAGTTGTAGGAATTACTGAAAATGAAAGATTGAAATTTGTGTATTTGAACACAGGGGGACAGGTTATTGAACTGCTTCAATATCATGAAATAGAACAAAAAGAAAGAGAAAAAGGAACTATAGACCATATTGCATTTTATGTTGATGATTTAGAAAAGGAAATAAAGAGACTTAAAAAGTTAGATGTAGAATTCCTTTTTGACTCAGTAAGAGAAGTTAATAACATGAAAATAATGTTTTTTGCAGGTCCTGATGGAGAAAGAATAGAACTCATGGAAAAGCTATAGATTTGACATTTTTGATATAAATAAGGGAATCGAAGGTTTCCTTATCCTTATGCTTGTATCTCTCTCATCATGTTTTCAGCAAATATTTTAGCTCTTTCTTCAATATTCGGTATTTTAAATATTGTTCTCTTGTCATTAGCTGTAGCCATTATACAGAAGTAAGGGGGAAGGGCAAAAGTTTTATTGATATTTAACGCACTAATTAATTGCTTTGCAATCGCATCACTTCCTGAATGACCTGAAACGATTACACCAAATAAGCTTTTATCATAAAATTTAGTTTTTCTAAATAGAGCAGTAAGCCTGTTAATAACAGCAGACATGTTTGAGGATATAGCATCATTATAATTTGGGCATATAAAAACTACTGCATCTGCGTCAAGTACAGCTGGATAAACCTCTTCAACCATTATACCACCGTAAAAACAACTAGTTTTTTCACCATAATGCTTACAGGTTTTATAAGGGCATCCTATACAGTCTCTAACAGTACCATTTTCTATATGGATTTCTTTTATATTGGCACAGTTTAAGTGCTTATGTATCATATCCCATAAATTAAGAGTATTAGATGTTTTTCTATTACTAGCATGTAGTATAAGTATATTAGGGTTATCTATGAGTTTTGGGTTATAACTTATTATTGCTTTACCTAGATTTTGACAAAGAGTTAAGCATACTTCTTTTAATGGTTTTTTGATAACCTTCGCTATTTTTGAGAAATTATTCAATGAGCCTGTAGCTTCAACTAAGGGTCTTCCAGGGAAACGGCATCCTAATTGATTTGCATGAAAAATGATATTTCGAGACATTGTTTTAGTATAAAGGTCACTTTTTCCATGAACTAAGATAGCACCAGTAGAACCATATAATGCATCTCTTCCTCGTGTATATAGCTTTGTTATGATTTTGGAAAGACTAATGTTAAGTCCAGCTTCATTTAATTCTATAGCAAACAGTAATAATTTATTATTTAAATCTGGAATATTTTCTTCGTTATTAATAGTTGTAACTTTAACAGTTGTATCTAATGAAGACATTGTAGCTTCAATCATTGTAGATAGAAGCTTAGAAGGTTTTTCTGGAATAATTAGATATAAGTCCTTCATATGATTTTTCCCAGCCTTTCATAAGTACTATATATCTTTTCAGATAGTGCTGTAGGAAGATTTAACTGTTCAATTTCAAGTCCTGATTGATTTTGCTTATTTTTGGCACCCATAAAAACTCCTCCCATGTATGTTGAGCTATAATGCCATTCTCCTTTTATAGTTGCCATTATTGAGAGCGTACCAGAAGATAAGGCGGGTGCAATATATGGCTTAAATCCTGTTTCTCTAACATCTAGGTTAGCAGTTTGAGTTTTATGAGTTAAGTAATCTGAAAGCTTGCTGTTATAATTTTCTATACTATTAGCAACTATTAGTCCTTCACCATGAGGACCAAAAACTCTTCCTTCATCTTGATAATGATAAGTCTCAGGATTTTTTGTAGCATAGTATAAGGCACGCGCATTCATAACTCCAAGTCCATATCCTCTTATTTGCTCAGGTGATAATCCTTTGAAATCGTTTTCACCCATATCATTTTTATTACTTTCTATAAGTACAACCTTGCATAGTAAATCAACTGGATCTGAAACAACTGCAAAAATACCTTTAAAATTACTTTTACGTGCTAGTTTTGCATATTCAGAGATTATTTCTGAATTTGCTTCAAATTGAACCATTCTCACATCTTTTGTTTCACTACCAACAGGAGGAACTCCTTTTGAAGCACAAAAAACAAACATATCACAATCAAAAAGCTGTTCTTTAGTAATACCTTCTACTTTTGGATAATCATAAGAACTAAAAGCAGAGAAAACTTGATTCATTTCATATTCCCATCTTTTGATTGTGTTTGATGACCTTGTATAGATTCCAATTTGTGAGATAACATCCCCACCAATTAGCCTCAAACCAGTTAATAAAGTACCACCTACATCACCCAATCCGAGTATGTTAACTTTCCACTTTTTTGGGATTGTGACTTCTAATATGTCTTTCCAATTAGGATAGTTAATATTTATTGACATAACTTCCCTTAACTTTATTTTGTCATTAATCCACTTAGGTACATTG
>DAOUQG010000229.1 GCA_030625765.1 Thermohalobacteraceae bacterium
GGATTAATCGCACATGGAGCATTTGGACATGCAGTTGAAATGGATATGTTTGTTAAGAATAGATCAAAAGCATCTGAGTATTTAAATAAATCAATAGCATCTGACAAGGTAACTATTTATGATAGTAATACAATTATCAATGATGTAGGATCTTATATGTTTGATGATGAAGGAACAATTGCAAGTGATACTACTATTATAGATAAAGGAGTTCTTAAAGCTGGTATTTCAGATTCGTTGTCAGCTTTAAGACTTGCCACTATTCCAACGGGTAATGGTAGAAGAGAATCATTTGAAAGAAAAGCTTACTCACGAATGACAAATACATTCTTCGCTCCAGGTACTGATAATCTTGAAAATATGATATCTTCTGTTGAAAATGGATATCTTCTCAAAGGTCTTATTAGTGGTATGGAAGATCCAAAAAATTGGGGTATTCAATGTATAATTCTCCAGGGCAAAGAAATAAAGAATGGAATCCTTACGGGTAAAATTGTATCTCCTGTTATTCTTACAGGTTATGTTCCTGATTTGTTAAAATCTATTACAATGATATCAACAGATGTTGAGGCATTAGGTGGTAGAATGTGCGCTAAAGGTTATAAGGAATGGGTTAAGGTTTCAAGTGGTGGACCATATATCAAAGCAAAGGGGAGTCTAGGTTAATGATTCAGTTGATTAAATCAGTATTACTCAAATCAAAGCATATTGATGATTGGAAAATTGTTGTTAAAAGAATTCATTCTTGTGAGATTTTCTTTATAAAAAAAGAAGTAGATATGAATAGAGGAAAATTTGTAGATCATTTTGAAGTAACAGTGTATAAAAATTTTGAAAATAATGGAGTAAAATATAAAGGATCTTCTACAACTAAAATTCATCCAAGTATGAGTTTTTCTGAAATAAGAAAAAAAATTGAAGACACGGCGTTTGCAGCATCCTTAGTAAAAAATCAATATTATTCATTAGTACAACCCTACAACTATATACCTCCTAAGCTAAAAAGCAATTTTTCACAAGTAGACATATGTGAATGGATTCCTAGTTTAATAGAAGCAATATTTAGACCTGATAATAAAGTACAAGGCTGTATAAACTCTTGTGAGCTTTTCATTAACAGGATTCATACTAAAATTATTAACTCTGCAGGTGTAGATGTTTCATTTGAATCCTACGAAGCAGATTTAGATTTTATTACAAATTGGACGGAAAATGAAAAAGAAATTGAGCTTTATAGAAATATATGCTTTTCAGATTTTAAGCCAGATAAAATATATAATGAAATTGAAAACATGCTTATAATGAGTAAGGAAAAAGCTTTAGCAATCCCCACTCCTTCTTTAAGTAACCAAACTATTTTACTAACAGGACAACCCGTAAAAGATTTTTTTAAATATTATTATTTACATGCAAATGCTCAAAACATATATGAGAAAACTTCTACTGCAAAACTTAACGAAAATGTGCAAGGTGAAAATACTTTAGGTGATTTGATAAACATGAAGCTTGATCCATATATGAATAACTCATCCATGTCAAAAATATATGATAATGATGGATATCCGCTTAAACAAATAGTAATATATGAAAATGGTATACTGAAAAATTATTGGGGAACTCATAGATTCTCAAATTATCTAGATGTAGAAACAACCGGTTATATTGAAAATTTTGTAGTAGAAGGTGGTTCTAAATCTATCGAAGCTATGAAAGTTAGTCCATATTTAGAATTGCTTGCCTTTTCTCATTTTGAAGTCAATTCTCTAACTGGAGATTTTGCTGGAGAAATTAGATTGGGTAAATACTTTGATGGAAATAAAACTATCCCTGTTTCTGGTGGGTCCTTATCTGGAAATATTAAAGATGTTCAAAATAAAATATATTTCTCCAAAATGCTACAACAAAATAATAACTTTATTGGTCCTAAAACAATTCAATTGTTTAATATTAATATTTCTGGAAGTTAATTATTATTATTAAATATTTCAATCGCTATGGTATTCAATACCAAGCGGTTTTATGTTACATTTATCTAAAGTAAATAATCCAAAAAACTCTTCTTTGCTTCTACATATTCACCTTTTTATTCTGTAGCATTTTTTTACTGTTATTGTTCTTACCTATTTCTATTTCTTAACTCTTTGAAAAAGTTTTTCATTATTAATGAACATTCTTTTTCTAAAACTCCTTTTTTTACTTCTACGTTATGATTAAAATATGGATTTTGAGTTATGTCAATTATAGAACCACAGCTTCCCATTTTAGGATCATTTGCACCAATTACTAATCTGTTAATACGAGAGTTAATAATTGCTCCTGCACACATTGGACATGGCTCAATAGTAACATACATAGTACACCCTATAAGCCTCCATCCATTTAAAATTTTACTTGCTTTTTTTATTGCGATAATTTCAGCATGGGCTGTAGGATCTTTAGCAGTTTCTCTCAAATTATAACCTGTACTAATCACCTTATTGTCTTTAACAATTACAGCTCCTACAGGAACTTCATTCAAGTTATATGCTTTTTTTGCTTGAATTAAAGCTAATTCCATAAAATATTCATCCATTATTACAAACATTCCTTTCGTGTACACCAAACACAAAATAGTTCAATTTGAACTTGTATCTACTATATTTAAAAATAAAAAAAGCCTTCTAGAAGAAAGCTTTATGGCGCACCCGAGAGGATTCGAACCCCCGGCACATGCCTTAGGAGGGCACTGCTCTATCCTACTGAGCTACGGGTGCATAATATAATTATTCTCAGACAACTATATATTGTACATTATCTTGCGTATTATGTCAAATTATATGTTTAATAATAGTTTCTGATATATTTGCTTATTCAATAAGCAATAGCTCTCTATATGATTTTTAATAACAAATTTTGTATTGATCTAAAAAATCTCGTAAAGAAACTAGCTTTCTTTACTTCTCTATTAACTATCAAATCAATCTCATCTATCTTTTTATCATTATTATAAACATATACTTTCCCTACTTTTTGTCCTTTTTCTAATGGTGCAAGTATATTTTGATTTAATGCTATTTCAGTTTTAATTTTATCTCCTTTTTTAACTAGCTTAACCACATTTTCTTTAGAATAAACCTCTACATTTTGATCTATCGCATTATTTACATATAAATTTGAATTTATATTATCTTTTGAAATTATTAATTTTCTACTATAATTTTCAATTGCATAATTTAAAATTTCTTTACTATAATTTTTTCTGTCCTCCATGCTTTTTGCTCCCATAGTAATTGTAATTATCCTAAAAGGTTGATAATTACTTTTACTTTTTTGAATTTCTAAAGTAGATATTAGACAATATCCTGCTTTATCTGTATATCCTGTTTTTAAACCGTCAACCTTAGGTATTTCGGTTAATAATGGATTTGTGTTTTCTTTATAGTACCCTCTTTCTGGTATATTAATTTCAGTTTTATTTGTAATATTTAATATTTGAGGATACCTACTTATAATATATCTTGATAGCTTAAATATATCTTCAACACTCATAATATTTTGAATCTCCTTGCCTTGCTTAGTGGTTTTTGGCATTCCTGATGAATTTATAAAAACTGCACTTTCTAGTCCTATATCTTGTGCTTTTTGATTCATTATTCTTACAAAATCCTCTTCATTTTTTGCTAAATGTTCAGCAACAGCAACACAAGCATCGTTCCCAGAAGCAATTAATATTGCCTCTAATAAGATATGAAATTTTATCTCTTCACCCTCACGTAATTTAAAGGTTGAACCCCCTATTTTAGTTGGGTTTTTACCTATCTTAACTATATCGTTCAAATCAACACTACCAGTAGATATCATATCCATTGCTATAAGGTATGTTATAAGCTTAGTCAAGCTTGCTATTTCAATAGGATTATCTATATTATAGTCATATAATATTTCTCCACTATCATAATCTCCTATTAATATAGCTGAAAGGTTTTCATTAAACATTTCATTGTCACAAAACCCTACATTTATAAAAAATATACTTATTATTAATATCAAAATAACAGTTTTTCTCATTGTTTGTACCTCCATATACTCCAAATAATTATATAACTATTTCATAAAATCTACAACAAAATTTCCAATGACTCTAAACAAAAGAACAGGATATATTGTTCTATCTAACAATATATCCAAATATAATGTTTCTATATTCACAATCAATCTATTTATCAAATAACCATTTGTCAATTAATATCCTAAAATCATCTTCTGTTACTTCCTCGCATACATCTATAAAATCTTCCG
>DAOUQG010000238.1 GCA_030625765.1 Thermohalobacteraceae bacterium
GGTGGTGGTGGGGGGTATAAAATGAATGGACAAAAATCATCAGGAATATCGCTTAGTGTAGCAAAAAAAATAGCTGAAAATAATCATGTAAAAGATTATTTTGTTACTGAATTAGCCAATGTAAATTCGCAAGATATCCAAGCATCAGAAACACAAGAGGATAAGGGTGGATTTAGAAAAGGCTTTAGTGATTTCACATTACAAGGAACAAACAATGAAATTCCTCTAGATTTTGCATTAGAACGTGTTTCTTTGATAGAAGGAAATATGCTTACACAACAAAATATAGATAATGGAGATTATGTTGTATTAATTTCAAAAGAGCTAGCAAAAGATAATAATTTAAGACTTGGGGATAAAATTAGTATAGAAAAAGTTGCTAATCCTAAGATTAATTCTGGTTCAACTGGTGCTTCTGAAAATTTTGAAATAATCGGAATTTATTCAGCCTTAAACAAGGATTATAATGCAAATAATTTATTTACATCTTTAGTAGTTACCAATGAATTTAATGGTACAACTGGTAGGGATGAAATATTTGCAAATGTTATATATTTGTTAGATGACCCTATGGAAGTAGAGCAGTTCAAGGGAGAAGTTTCTCATTTATTAACTTCTGAATATCAGGAGCTTTATTCTAATGATGATGAGTTTGAAGAATTAACTAGACCTCTAGATTTGATTTCGGTAATTGCAAAAATATTAATTTGGGTAGTATTTATTGCAGGTGCGGCAATAATACTAGCTATAGTAACTATATTTGTACGAGACAGAAAATTTGAGATAGGATTATTATTATCAAGTGGAGAAGGAAAAGGGAAAATAGTAGCACAATTTATGTTTGAAATGCTTGTTATAGCTATAATTGCTTTTGGAATTTCAGTTGGGACAAGTAATATAGCTTCAAAAGGAGTAAGTAACTGGATAGTACAAGAACAACTTCTATCAGATAGTGGGATTGCCAGCAATGACAGTACTGACAGTGAAAAACTAGCGAAGTACTTTTTGAATAATAATACGGATTCAATTTATGGAGATATAAGTATGGAAAATGTAGCTGAGGAATTTGATGTATCGTTAAGTCCGAAAGTTATGGGGAATTTATTATTAGTAAGTATAGTATTGGTGCTTATAGGTTCAATGATACCTTTATCAATTATCATGAGTTTTAATCCAAAAAGAATATTGCAAGATTAATATTGTAAGGGAGGTTTGACGATGAATGAAATTATATTTGAATTAAGTAATATAAGTTATAGTTATATAGATGGTGGAAAGAAAAGAGTTATTTTAGATGATTTGAGCTATAAATTTGAGCGGGGCAAATTTTATACTATATTAGGACCTTCAGGGAGTGGTAAATCAACGCTTCTTGCAATAGCATGTGCTTTAGACAAGCCAGAAAAAGGAATTGTTAAATATGAAGAGGAAGATATAAAAAACATGGGCTTTACTAAATTTCGACGTAACAAAATAGCTATAGTATTTCAGAAATATAATCTAATGGACTACTTAACTGGAGTTGAAAATGTCGAGTCGGACATGATGATCATTGATAAAAAAATAAATGGAGATAAAAAACAAATTGCATATAAAATACTAGAAAAAGTTGGAATAGTTAAATCAAAGGCTGACAGGAGAGTGACAAATTTATCTGGTGGAGAGCAACAACGTGTAGCTATAGCAAGAGCCTTAGCAACTGATGTTGATCTCATTTTAGGGGATGAGCCTACAGGTGCATTGGATACAGCTACGGAAAAAGAAGTTATCGGATTACTTAAAACTTTAGCACATGAATACAATAAAACAATTATTTTGGTTACTCACTCAGATGATGTAGCACAGCAAAGTGATGTAAAATTGAGATTGAAAAATGGAAAATTGTTTGAAGATGAAAACTAAGATTGAAAGGGAGTTGCATAAAACATGTCCGAAAAGAAAAGCTTTTTAGATTCAGTTGCAGAGGAAACTACAAAGCCTGAAAGCTTTAATGAAGAAAAATTTGAATATGTTAATGGTGGTAATAAGAAAAAAATTATTATTATATCAAGCATAGCTCTACTTATAGTTGCAGCTGTTTTTATTGTTACATATATAACCTCTAGAGTAACGGTACCTGATATGGTGGGTTGGGATATAAATAATTCCTATCAGTGGGCACAAAATAATAAAATTACGCTAAATATCAATAACGAGTTTGATTTTGATATAGATGAAGATATTGTAATTGCACAGAATTTAGAAGCAGAGGAGACAATAAAAAAGAATTCAGTTCTAAATCTTACGGTTTCTATGGGAGCTGATCCTGATGAGAGTATGGAGTTTCCTAATATTGAAGAAATGAATAATAGTGAAATTGAAGCTTGGATAGAAGAAAATAAGTTGACTGGTGCCCAAATTGAAACTCAATATAGCGATGTTGTTGAAGCAGATAAGGTTATTAATTATGAATTATTAGATGGCAATGAAGAAAATTTCAAGAGAAAAAGCAGAGTTACAATTTATATTTCAGAAGGGTCGCAAGAATTAGCTGAAACAATTATAGTACCTAGCTTTGCAAATACAACTGCTGCACAGGTTATTCAATGGGGAAGTGAAAATGATATTGAAATAAATATTGTGGAAGTTTTCGATGAATATGCAAATGCAGGATTAGTTGTAACACAAAGTGTAAATAGTGGCACAGAGATGTTACGGGTAGATGGATTAACGGTAGAGGTTTCTAAAGGAAAAGCAGTAACAATTGCAAATCTTACTTCTATGACAAAATCAGAAGCTCAAACATGGGCTAATCAGAATAATGTATCTTTAGTTATAAATGATAGATATAATAATTCATATGCTCAGGGTAAACTTTACAGTCAAAGTATAGCATCAGGTACAAGCACTACTGAAGGAGAGATAATTAAAATTAATTGTTCTTTAGGAAAAGTTGAGGTTGGGAACTTTGTTGGTGGAACCAAACTAGATATTTTAACATGGAAAGACGATGTAAATGAAAATGGTGCTAATATAAGTATAGCTGAAAATCAAGAGTACGGAGAAGCTGGAAGCTTTGGGAAAATAATTTCTCAATCAATTAGTAATGATACAGTAAATACTAGCACTGAGATTACTATTACAATCTCAAAGGGAATGAAATTAATAATGCCTGACCTAGCAGGGAAAACAGAAGAAGAAGTAAGAAGTCTAGGAGATGAACTTGGTATAAAAATTCTATTTGATTATAAGTATAGTGAATTATCAAATCCAGAAGATGCTGAATCAGAACCTACTGTTTCGAGAGATTATGTTATAAGTCAGTCTATTTTAGCAGATACTATAATTTCTGATGCCGATACTATTAATGTGGTTATATCTTTAGGAAAAGAAAATTAATACACAGTTAGTATAACCCTATGCAAGTGGTATAATAAACAAGAGGTTGTGATAATATGTATGTTGTTTATTTAGTAGAAGATGAAGAACGATTAAGAAAAATTTTAGTCATGTATTTAGAAAAAGAAGGATATCTAGTTAGGGCTTTTTCTAATGCAGAAGATGCTATGGAGCATCTAAATGATCATGTAGATTTATGGCTTTTAGATATAGGTCTTCCTGGTGCTGATGGCTTTGAACTGATTACTGAAATTAAAAAAAATAATGAAGATATACCTGTCATATTTACTTCTGCAAGGGATAGTGAAATGGATAGAATAATGGGACTTAAATATGGTAGTGAGGACTATTTAACTAAGCCATTCTCTATTCAGGAGTTAATAATTAGAATAGATAAATTATTAAAAAGAGTATATAGAAAAAATGAAAAGCAAGAATTAAAATATGATACTTATATAATAAATGAGCAGAATAGAACTATATTAGATAAGGATTTCGAAATTAAATTAACGTCAAAAGAATTTGATTTAGTTTCTTTTTTTATAAGAAATAGAAAAAAAGCTTATTCTAGAGATCAGATTTTGAAATTTGTATGGGATAAGTATTATGAGGGTTCTGATAGAGTTGTAGATGATACAGTAAGGCGTATGAGGAAAAAGCTACCAAAGATAAGATTAGAAACTATATATGGATATGGGTA
>DAOUQG010000216.1 GCA_030625765.1 Thermohalobacteraceae bacterium
AAATCAACGCTACTTTATACTTCAAAAAGAAAGATACTACAAACTCCAAATATGAAAAAGATACTTCATTGTAATATGCAGGGGCTTTTCTTTATCAAAATTGTTCATATGATCACTGTTATTACTTAAAAAACTAAGTTTTCATATATCAAATGTTTAAAACAACGTATGTTAATTTTCTATTTCTCTTTTCGAATATTTTTTATATATCTTTATGCCTAATACAATAATAATTCTAATAGCAACATAAATTACGAACATTGCTAAAAACCCTAATACACCTGCAACTATGTCTTGAAATTCCATGTTGCCACTTCCTGTAATCTTCTGCTCGATTTCCACATTTAAGGCAAGTACTGTTAAAAAAGTAAAAGTATATATAAATGAAATAGCTGATATACTCCACTTTGATATCTTTTTAAAAGTCCAATCTACAATGATAAACATGAATATCCCAAAACCTCCAAAAATAATAAAGTGTAATCTCTTGTCTGATAACTGTATTCCTAAAATACCAAATATTATAGCAAGTATGTCATGTATTCGATTAACCAGTTCTGCTAATAGTTTTATAATTTCTCCCATGTTTCACTTCCTCCCTAAGTTAAATATTGCCTAGCTATTATTATATTTCTACTTTTTCTATTCATTTCCTCTACATGTATAAACAAAAAACTAAGCTAATTTTAAAATCTAGCTTAGTTATAAATTCATTTTATTAGTTTTTAACTTATACTCTTCTATTCTGCATATACAGTTAAATCATCCAACTTACAGCATAAGATTTTTGCTAGGACTTCAACTTTTTGGAAACTAGGATTTTTCTTATCTCCCCTTTCTAGCTCCTCCAAATAGGATTTTGATATGGAGGTTTTATATTTACCTCTCTTTATAAGATTCTCAACATCCTTAGATGTATAGCCTAAGCGTTCTCTAAGTTCTCTGATCTTCTTACCATTTAGCATTAAGAAGCCCCCTCATATTCTTTTTTAGTCCTATCTATTTATATTATATATCTTTCAGAGTTATAAGAAAATATTTTTAATAGAAATTTAACATATTATATGAAAAATAGGACTAGTTTACTAAATACTATTCAATATGAGTTTGTCTCATGATTATTATTTACTATCAATTATTTTACATGTGCTTTGTAGCCCTGATAGGTTCCTCTTTTCTTTAATTCTCCGTCAATTCCTGTCAGCACCGCTAATTTATTCAAGCTCCATCTGGGACCAACTAATAAATCCTTTGCCCCATCTCCTGTTACCCGATGAACAACTACGTCTGGTGGTAATATCTCTAAAGCGTCAGCAATTAAAGAAATATATTCTTCTTGAGTAAATAACTTAAACTTCTCTTGCATATATAACTTGTATAAGTCAGTATTTCTCAAAATATGAAGTAAATGAAGCTTAACACCCCAAATCCCCTTTTGCCCTACGTACTCTACAGATTTAAGTATATCTTCACGTCTTTCACCTGGAAGACCTAATATCAAGTGAGTGACTGTGGTAATATTTCTATTTTTAAGCCTTTGAACAGCTTCCTCAAAGCATTTTAAGCTATATCCTCTGCTTATAAGCTTTGCAGTATTTTCGTGAATTGTCTGCAATCCTAATTCTATCCAAAGAAATGTTTTTTTACTTAATTCCTCTAGTAAGTCTAGAACATCCTCAGGTAAACAGTCAGGTCTTGTTGCAATAGCTAATCCAACTATATCATCACAAGATATTGCTTCATAAAACTTTTTTCTTAACTCATCTACAGGAGCATAAGTGTTTGTGAAATTCTGAAAGTATGCTATATACTTACCCGTTCGCCATTTTGGTGACAAAAATTCTTTTTGCTGGTTTATCTGCTGTTTAATGTCTAAGCTTCTAGGTGCAGAAAATTCACCTGATCCTTGTTCACTACAAAAAATACACCCCTTTGTTCCTATGCTTCCATCACGATTGGGACATGTAAAACCACCATCCAATGAAAGCTTAATAACCTTCTGGAAGAATATTTTCCTAAGCTCGTAGTTTAAGGTATGATACCTTTTATCATTCCATCTCATAATACTCTCTCCAATTAAAAACTACTCTGAATCCATTGAAATCAAATACCGATTCTTTCTAAGTACTATTATAAACCATGTTGTTAAGATTATTCCTTTTAACACACTACTTAAGCTAATACTCCACCAAACTCCATTTAACCCTAGTAGAGCTTCAGATGAAAGTAACAATGCCGCTGGTACTCTAAGTGCATTAAATATTATCCCAACAATTGATGGTGGAAGTGTTTTTCCAAGACCATTAAAAGCTCCTCCTGTAGCAATTTCTATACACATGAAAAATTGAGATACTCCTAATATTTCTAGATATACTACTCCATATTTTAAAGCTTCTTTGTCAGGAAGAAATAGTGCAAAAAGTGGTCTTGCTCCAAAAATTAACAAACACGTTGCAAATATACCTATAACTCCAACTATCTTCATAGAAGATATATATCCCTTATAAATACGATTCCATTTTTTCGCTCCATAATTCTGTCCAACGAAAGCACTTAAGGCAGTAGAAAAACCTCCTGCAGTCATCCAAGAAATAGATTCTATTTGAGAACCTACTTTTTGAACTGCAATAGGCACTGGTCCCCATTTCGCAATTATTCTTGCTATTATAATAGCGAAAATTGTAAATAGCCCACTCTGAATTGATGCTGGTAGTCCAAGCTCAAAAATACGATTCAAAGTATCTAAATTAGGCCATTTTATAAATTTTACTCTAGTAAATAACGGCATTTTTATTCTAATAGTAATTATAAAAATCAAAGTAACTATGAACTGCGCACTAATTGTTGCTAATGCTGCTCCTTGTACTCCTAAGGCAGGAATTCGTCCTACTCCAAAAATCAACAATGGGTCAACTATCATATTTAAAACTAACCCTACTGTATTTATATAAAATGGAGTTCTACTATCTCCATATCCATTTAATATTGCTGTAAATACTGGGTTTATAAAACCGAATATTATTCCACTAGCAATAATAACCAAGTAGGATATAGCCATACTGGTTACTTCTGTATCTCCTAAATTGAAAAAACCTATTAAATTCTTTCTAAATAATATTAGAAAGCTACCATATATTACTGCCAAAAAAACAATTAGTTGAAGTGTATGACGAATATAGTTTTTAACAGAAGCTTCATCTTCTCTTCCTATAGATTGAGCAACTCCTACCTCTGCACTAATTTTAGGGATTAATATAAATGCCATTCCTAACCACATAAAAAAACCTGCAGTCCCAACAGCAGCCATTGCATTACTTCCTACTCTACCAATCCAAATCATATCTATCATGTTATAAGCCATCTGAACAAATGATGTCCCCATAATAGGCAAAGCTAATTCTATTAAAACATTTGAAATATTACCTTCTGTTAAATTATTCGTTTTTGCCATTATGCTATTCCTCCTCTACTGCAATACTAGTGTATATAAGTTCTATTTTTAGGATAATTAATTTTATCATATAGAAGTCCAAAGGTTAATATGTGATTTGTTGTATTTGTTTTTTATCATGCTGTCAATACTTACTTCCTTAAAACTATATTAAAATTATATATATTTAATATTCTAATGTCTATCATTGCTACAAAAAAATAATTGTTTAGTATTATCAAAACAAATCATTTCACATTTTACTGATATTACTAAAAAACAAAAGAATTTATTATAATCTTTTCTAAAGCTATGTCCCTGATTCCAACATGATTTTTTATAAAATAAGCCTATTATAATTATTTATATTGACATCTCTTTATAACTTGCCTATAATACTTTCACCTTAAGGCAAATCATTTTTTAATTAACTATTGAGTTAATCAAAACTGAGAGGAGGAAATATTTTGAGTTTAAGAGTTCTTTATGCTACATTTAAACGAAATTTTATAATTTCAATCAGAGCCTATCCAATGGAGTTTTTCATTGGAAAAATACTAACTGCTGTATTCACTGTTTTTTCAGCTTATTTCATGTATCATTTATTATTCAAAGGCCAAATTAATAATTCTTTTAAAGAGTTTACGGGAACATCAGATTATATGACCTACGTTATTTTAGGAGGTGGGATTTATTTATTTGTTAATAGTACTTTTCTAAATGTAAGCCGTAGTCTTATTACTGAAATGAGAACAGGTACATTAGAAAGTATTATGATAGCACCTTTTAATAGAGTTGGTTATTTTCTTGGTAATATGCTGCAACAAACTATTACGACTTCTATAGAGTTTTTTATAGCAATACTTATTAGTGTTCCTTTTGGAATTAACTTATCATTAATAAACATACCTTCTACAATATTAGCTTTACTAATTTCACTAGTTTCTTACTTAGGTATGTCATTAATTCTAGCTGCTGGTATGCTGTATCTTAGAGATACATATATATCTCAAAATACTGTGTTTTTATCTATTTTACTATTGTGTGGAGTAACATTTCCAGTTGAATATTTACCAAAATATCTTCAGTATATTTCTGAAGCTATTCCCGTTACCACCTCTCTAAGACTAATACGAAATAGTGCTATGCTTGGATTGGGAATTGAAAACCAAATAGGAAATTTCATTAAATTAGCAATATTGGCTTTATTATATAACTCAGTTGGTTTTTTATTGTTAAAAAAAGTAGAAAAAATTGCATTAGAAAAAACATATGCTTAGGAGGGAAAAATAATGCTTATTACTGAAAACCTTGGCAAAACATATAACACAAAAATAAGAAAAAGCCTTTTTAAAAAAGAAAAGGTTGTCACAGAAGCAGTAAAGGGTTTA
>DAOUQG010000206.1 GCA_030625765.1 Thermohalobacteraceae bacterium
GACGATTTGAAGAAAAGAATAAAATATCAGTGGAAGAAGCTTTAGAAAAAATTCCTTACTAACCTATAGATAATAAACCAGTAGAATATCAAAAAGATTTTACACTTTATGTTTCTATTCAATGATAATTAAAACAATATAACTAAAAAAGGATTATGCTGAGTTAAACTCTAGCATAATCCTTTTTTTTCATCTCAAGTTTATTTATTAAAACAATCTATGAACAAACAATCCACTTCTTAATTTCGGCTCGAACCAAGTAGATTTTGGAGGCATTACTTCTCCTGCGTCTGCAACTTCCATCAAATCATCAATAGTTGTTGGATACATTGAGAAAGCAACCTTCATACCTTTTTCTACTCTTCTCTCTAGCTCCTTAAGTCCTCTAATTCCGCCGATAAAGTCGATTCTTTCATTTGTTCTCGGGTTATCAATACCTAAAATAGGATCTAGCAGGTTATTTTGTAATATAGCTGCATCTAAGCTGTTAACTGGATGATCCTTATCATAAGTACCGTCTTTAGCAGTTAATTTGAACCATTTTCCATCTATGAACATTCCGAATTGATGCTTCATTTGAGGTCTATATTGTCCTTCTCCAGTATACTCTTCCACATCAAACTTCTCACTAACCTTTTTCATAAATTCTTCTTCTGAATGTCCATTTAAGTCTTTTACTACTCTGTTATAATCCATTATAAATAGGTCTTCATCTGGGAATATAACTGACATAAAGAAGTTGAATTCTTCTTTTCCAGTAAACTTAGGATTTTCTTCTCTTCTCTTTAATCCTACTTTAGCTGATGAAGCTGATCTATGATGTCCGTCTGCTATATATAAGTAATCTATTCCATCAAAAATCTGTCCTATTCTCTCAACAATTTTTTGATCGTTTATTACCCAAACAATATGAGTAATGTCATCTTCACTTATATAGTTATATACTGGCATGTTAAACTTAATCCAGTCATTAACAATGGTATTTATCTCATCATTTTTTCTATAGGTTAAGAATATTGGTGCAGTATTTGCGTCACAATGGTCAAAGTTGTTAATTCTATCCTGCTCTTTAGCTGGTCTAGTAAACTCATGCTTTTTGATTACATCATTCATATAGTCGTCTATTGATGTACAAGCAACAAGTCCTGTCTGAACTCTACCATTCATTAACTGTCTGTATATATAGTATTTTGGCTCTTCATCTTGAACTAAGATACCATCTTTGATCATGTTGTCTAAATTCTCTCTAGCCTTTTCATAAACAGATTTATCATATTGACTTAAAGAATCATCCATGTCTATTTCTGATCTAACTACATGTAAGAATGAATATTCATTACCTTTGGCCATTTCCTTTGCTTCTTCTCTGTTCATTACGTCATATGGAAGTGAAGCTACTTTTTCAACTAATTCTTCTTTTGGTCTTATTCCTTTAAAAGGTCTTACTACAGCCATTTATTGTCCTCCTATTCAAAAAAGTTCTTGATAATGTCCACTATTTCCTCACCAATTCTAGCTTGAGCTTCTTTTGTTGAAGCACCAATATGAGGAGTTAGAGAAACGTTTTCATGAGTGTAAAGATTTTCATTGTTTGTTGGTTCTTTCTCAAATACATCTATTGCTGCTGCTGCTAGCTTTCCTGAATCTAAAGCTTCAAGTAAAGCTGCTTCATCAACTACTCCACCTCTAGCACAATTTACTAAATATACTCCATTCTTCATCATTTCAAACTCTTTTTTACTAATAGTTGCACCAAGCTCTTTATTGAAAGGAATATGAAGTGAAATAAAATCTGACTCTTTTAATAAATCTTCCATAGAAACATATTTATAATCTGAGTATCCTTCTTTGGCACCTGACCTATTAGTATATATTACCTTCATTCCAAGTGCATGAGCTCTTTTTGCAGTTTCTCTTGCTATTCTTCCAAATCCAATAAGTCCTAATGTCTTACCAGCAAGCTCTATTCCTTTATATGCTTTCTTGTTCCATTCACCATTTCTCATAGTAACATTTGAGATATGTAAATATCTAGCTAAAGCAAACATGTGTCCTATAGCTAACTCAGCAACTGAAGCACTACTTGCATTAGGAGTATTATTTACTTGAATACCTCTTTCCATAGCATATGCAACATCAATGTTATCTACTCCAACTCCAGCTCTTATAACTAGCTTAAGTTGTTTTGTTTCTAATGCTGCGTCAATTAACTCTTCTCTTACTTTAGTAGCAGATCTAACTATGATAGCATCAAAGCTCTTAATCTGCTCCTTTAATTCCTCTATTTCATAATGCTGTTCAACTAATTCGTGTCCCATATTTTTAAGTGTTTGAGCAGCTTTTTTATCCATTCCATCAGCAACTAATATTCTTGCCATTTTCTTCACCTCACTATAATCCTAAGATATCTTCAATATTTTCAAGAAGCTCTTTAATTTCTAGTAATGTGGTTTCTCCCATATGAGCTATTCTGAATGTCTTTTCCTTTAATTTTCCATAACCATTTGAAATCATGAAACCTCTCATCGCTAGTTTTTTATTTAGATCAGCAACACTTATTCCTTTAGTATTCTTAACATTTGTTAATGTATTTGAAGCATATTCTTCTACTGGGAATAACTCAAAATGCTTCTTAGCCCATGCTCTTACATATTGTGCCATCTCTATATGTCTAGCAAAACGGTTTTCTAATCCTTCTTCTAAAATTCTATCTAATTGATAATTTAACGCAAACATATGAGGTGTTGATGGTGTTGATGGATATTGATGGTCTTTCTTTTGAATGTACTCGTAAAGCTTCAATAGATCTAAATAGAATCCTCTGTTTTCTACCTGTTTAGCAGCCTCAATAGCTTTCTCAGAAATTGTACAAATTGCAAGTCCTGGAGGTAATGCTAATGCTTTTTGAGTTGATGTAATACATACATCTATTCCCCATTCGTCTACTTCTATTTTTGCACCTGCTGCTGAACTTACAGTGTCAACACAGAAAACTACATCAGGGTATTTTTCTTTTAAAAGCTTACCTATTTCCCCAACAGGGTTCATAATTCCAGTAGAAGTTTCATTATGAGTAACAGTAATTAAATCATATTTACCCGTAGCTAAAACCTCATCTACTTGCTCTGGAGTTGTTGGATTTCCCCATTCAACTTCAAATTTGTCAGCTGGTACATTGTTACCAACAGCCATATCATACCATCTGTTACCAAATGCTCCAACTGAGAACATAGCTGCTCTCTTTCTAGTACATGAACGAACAGCACCTTCCATTAATCCACTTCCAGAAGAAGTTGAAAGCATAACTTGATTCTTAGTGTAAAAAAGCTTCATCATTTTTTCACTAATATCTCTTTGTAGCTTTGACGCTTCTTTTGTTCTGTGACCAATCATTGGAGTAGCCATTTTTTGAAGTACATCGTTCTTAACCTCCACAGGTCCAGGAATAAATAACTTTTTATGCATGAAAAAACCTCCCTTTAATATTATTAATTTGTTGACATATTAATCTATTATGTAAAAATTTTGTTCATAAAACAATCATCCGTATATAGGATACCATATAGGATATATAACTACAAGATAAAGAATTATATTTAATCGCCTAATATTGTATTCAAAATATAAACCATTACTAGTTTGTCAATTTTTTGTATCTGTATACATATATATGCCATTCTAATATATTTGTATACTATTTTACTCTTTAAGATGAAATATAATCATATTACAACAATTCTTTTTTTGGAAGTTCAAGACAAAAATGAAAACTGCTCATATAGAAGCAGTTTTTCAGAAAAAATAAAACATTATTTTACTATTTTATTAAAAGAATATTTTAACAAATTTGATTGAATATAAATCACCAATGTCATAATCATCAGTTTCAGCTTCTCTTAGTATAACATAGTCTATTCCTACATCTATTAATTCTCCTGCTTTATCAATAAGTGTATTAGTACCTATTAAAAAATCAATCCTCACATACCTTCCAATATTCTCTCTTAAATACCCTTGTAAGTATTTTGTATCTTTCAGAACTGGTGGACCTGGTTGTATTGGAATCTCAACCTCTGGTTGGTTTATCGGCGAATTTGGCATATTTGGCATAACTGGTTGGCATGGCGATGGTGCAGGGATTGCAGGTTGATATGCCCATGGCGGTACTCCAATTGGGTTAAATGCTGTTCCAGGTGGATACCAGTTCCGAGGCATAGGTTTCATTGGCTGATTTGGCATAATAGGCATTCCTGTCATTATTGGCTGATGTAGTTCTCTAATAGGTCTCATTGGTTCATTTTTATTTCTTTCATCCGATCTTTCAACATTACTCTTCTTCACAATATCACTCCTTTTTTTATCTAAAATCATCAGACACTCACTTCTATAAGTGGGTGTTACAACTTTCCCTACTTAGGTATCAGTAGAATCTCCTATCTAGTCATCGATGTTTAGCTTTAGCTAAATAGGTTCACTTTAAGTTTCTGCATAAAATGATGTTGGATCATAATAACAATGATCTCGAATCCTATTTTGAATAACACCTACTCTTGAAGGAAAATTAGTTTGGCATGTCGGCTTAAAAGGGTTGAAATACCACAAGCTATCATCCAATGTATATAGTTTATTGCCAGCTAAAGCCCAATCTGCTATTTGATAATGAATATCTTCTGGCGGATTAGCCCATATGTTCTGTGGATTTGGTTGCCCTCTTAAAACAGATGTAGCACAGTCAAATTGTCCCTTCTGATATATTATTTTTCGAAGATCACCTTGACCAACTCTAAAATACTCTCCATATGGAACATGAACTCTATTCATAACTACGGTTGCTACAGCCTTCATTCCTCTATCGCCTTCTCCTCCAGCTTCACATTTGATAATTCTGGCTAAAAGCTCTCGAGCACCATATGCCATAACAACACCTCCTTATTTTTCTAGCTACTACTAATATATTAATTAAACTAAAAACTGCTACTATTGAAACCAAAAAATATAAATAGCTCAAGACATTTTAACAAAAATAAAAAACAGAGTCAGAATTACCCTTCTTTCTGACTCTGTTTTTTTATTTTCATCTACTCCCACTTTGGTTCATTAAATTTACTTTTTTCTAGTCTTTTGCCCTCATCCTCTGATAAAATATACGCTGATATACCTTGTTTATCATATTCTTTCACAG
>DAOUQG010000199.1 GCA_030625765.1 Thermohalobacteraceae bacterium
TTAGTAGTGTCATTTTCAAATCTTATATCTCTATTAGTTATTATTCCTACTAGTTTTTTCTTTTCATCTGTAACAGGTACTCCTGAAATATGATATCTTTCCATAAGCTCTAACGCATCTGCTACAATATGATTTGGTGATAAATAGAATGGATCAGTAATAACTCCATGCTCTGATCTCTTTACCTTATCTACTTCCATAGCTTGAGCTTCTATTGACATGTTCTTATGAATAATTCCAATTCCACCTTCTCTTGCCATAGCAATAGCCATTCTAGCTTCTGTTACAGTATCCATTCCTGCACTCATTATTGGTGTATTAAGCTTAATCTTTTTAGTAAGATATGTTGAAATATTTACATCTTTAGGTACAACTTCTGATCTAGCAGGTACTAACAATACATCATCAAAGGTTAATCCTTCTTTTAAAAATTTCTCCATCTAAACACCCTCCTATTCTTTTAGTTATACTTTTATATTTTGTCATCTAATCAAACTATATACTATACATTCATACAAAATTTTTTAATAAATATTTATAAAAAAACACGCAGATTTTCGAGTGGAATCTGTGTGTAATAAAAATAACATACTATAATAAAAAGTATGTAAAATCCCACTCATAGTCAAACAATTTACGGTTGTCTGGTAGAAACACCCTAACCATATTATAGGGTATATACGAGCTTACTATTATTTATTTTTAAAAAATATTTTGTTTTAGACTAACAAAAGTTTTGATAGTTGTCAACAGATTTTACAATTTTTTATTAATTGTTTTTAGTATCTCCTGATATACATCTTTTATTGGCAAGTCATATTCCTCAGCTATTATTTTGCATTCCTCATATTCGGGTGCATATTTCAATACTTTACCATCTCTTAAGGCATGCTTTATAGTTACAATACCAAATCTAGTATTAACCTTAATAAATTGCCTATCAAGTGTTTCTCTTTGTATCTTATATTTTCTTATTCCTAAGGTTGTAGTTTGTTTAAATAATATATCCTCAAAAATTTGAACCTCTTCTTCTTTGCTCAATATACTAATCTTCACACCTGGTCTATTCTTTTTCATAATAATATTAGTTAAAAATACATCTAAAGCACCTTTTTCAAAAAGAAGAGGTATTAGATAAGAATATATTTCAGGGTTCATGTCATCAATATTTGTCTCAAGCATTGTTAAATTTTCTTTTGTTTTTTTTTACCTATATTTACTCTTAAAACATTGGTTATTTCTAAATCCTTCTTTCCTAATCCGTAACCTATTTCTTGGATTGTCATCTCAGGAATTGGAATAAAATCCTTTGCTATTGCTTTTATTATGGCAGCACCTGTAGGTGTAACAAGCTCACTTCTCACTCCAGTTGAATACAAGGGAATGTTTTTTAATATTTCAAGAGTTGCCGGTGCAGGAACGGGTATTCTTCCATGAGCACAATTAACAAAGCCTGTACCTATATGTAATGGCGAAGAATATATCTCATCAACATTTAGCTTATCAATGCATATTGCTGCCCCTATAATATCAATAATTGAGTCTACTGCTCCAACCTCATGAAAATGAACTTCATTTAATGGTTTGTCATGAATTTTAGCTTCAGAAATTGCTACATAGCTAAAGATCTCTTTACTCATTTTCTTCACATTTTCATTTAAGTCGCTTTTATTAATTATATGTTCTATATCATGAAGGTTTCTATGAACATGTGAGTGGTTATGAGCATTCGCATGAGAATGATGAGTATGTCCTTGATGAATATGGTCATGTTCTTTGAACTCATCATGATTGTGATTGTGTTCGTGAATATGACTATTATCATCATGACTATGAAGATGTTCGTGATGACAGTGATCGTTCTCATTATTGTGACTATGATGGTCATGATTATTCTCGTGTTCTAGTATTACATTAAAATCTGTTCCAGTTATTCCATTCTTCTGTCCTTTTTTTATTTCAATCTTATATCCATCGATTTTTATTTTCTTTAATTCCTCTAAAAACTCATCCTTGTCAATTCCAAGATCAAGCAAAGCCCCAATTGTCATATCACCACTTATACCAGATAAGCAATCAAAATATAGTATTCTCTTTTCCATCTTAATTCCTCCAATATCATCTTTTTTAGGAGACAAGGTGCCTATCACCTTGTCTCTATGTCCCACTATTTTGCTTTTTCAATCTGTCTATTTATTGTACTTGCTAAGTATCCTGCGCCAAAACCATTGTCAATATTAACTACACCAACTCCACTTGCACAGCTATTAAGCATTGCTAGAAGTGCGGCTAATCCACCTACAACACTTGCTAGTGCCCCTTCCATTCCTGCCACAACTATAATTACATTTGCTTCGTCTAATTTTTTTCTACGCGATAGAAGTCTATGTATACCAGCAACTCCAACGTCATATAATCTTTCAACGCTATTCTCAAGCATTTCCGCAGTAATTGCTGCCTCTTCCGCAACAGGCATTTTTCTAATATATCTTTCCTGCATTTTTTCTCCTCCTAGCAAATGATAGACTATTTAATTAGTTTCTACATCCTTAATCTTCATTAGGTGGCTGTGTAAGTGAAACATTCATGCTGCCAGTTTTATATCCACTCAAATCCATTGTTACATAAGTAAATCCAATCCTTTTAAATTCATTTGATAACTCGTCCATTAATTTTATATCAAAAAATTTTTCTCTTTCTTCTGGTGCAACCTCTATTCTTGCGATATCTTTATGATATCTAACTCTAAATTGTTTAAACTCTTTTTCTGAGAGATATTCTTCAGCTTGTTCTATCATCTTAAGCTTGTTCTCAGTTATTGGTTCACCATAAGGCAATCTACTAATAAGACACGCTAATGCTGGTTTATCCCATGTAGGAAGTTCTAGCTGCTTTGAAAGCTCTCTTATTTCAGATTTTGAAAACCCTGCTTCTTTTAAAGGACTGATTACTCCTAATTCTTTAATAGCTCTCATTCCAGGTCGATAATCATTCATATCATCTACATTAGAACCATCAATCACATGCTTTATACCATGCTTATCAGCTATTTCAATAATTTTAGAAAATATTTTATGCTTACAGAAATAACATCTGTCTGGAGGATTATGACTAAAATCATTGATAACATTTTTCTCAAGAATGACAGTATTTTGCTTTATTCCTATAAAATTCGCATATTTTTTTGCCTCTGTTATTTCTCTTTGAGGCTGCATATATCCTATTACTGTAACCGCTATTGCATTATCACCTAGTATATCCCTACAAATCTTTATTAAAAGAGTGCTGTCTACACCACCTGAAAATGCTACAGCAGCTTTGTCTAAGCTTTTTATTACATTTTTCAATTTTTCGTATTTTTCATTTAATATCAATTTGTTCACTCCTAAATATGTTTTAATGCCTGAATTATATTATAACATATAAGCTTGTAGTTAACATTTTTAATATGCATAGGAAATTATATTCACTAAAGTTATTTTATTGTTTCCTATTTCATTTTTTACATGCTATATATATTTTAAATAGTAGCATACTAATTTTATAGTTGCTTTACAATTTGCATATAAAAAATGTAAAAAATCTATGAACTAATGGAGGTAAGGCAATGAGAAATGAGCAAAACAAAAAAAGTCTAGATACAAAAATGATGTCTTTAATGGAAAACCAATTAAATTATGAAGCTATACTATACAAGAAATACTTAAATTCAGCTAATCAAATAATAGACAGTGAATTAAAAAGATCTTTTTATGAAGCAAGTGAAATGCATAAAGAGAATTACTTAAATATACTATCCTATTTAAAATTATAGCTTCAAGATAATTTAAGGAGGAAAAACTATGTATTTCAACAAAGCATTGACTGATAAAGAATTGATAATGGATTTAATGTCGTCTGAAAAACAGATTGCTTCCAGTTACAATAATGCAATAATTGAATCATCATGTCCTGCACTTAGACAAATCTTCTCATTTTGCCTTACAAACACTCAAGGTATTCAATATTCTTTATACGATGCTATGGAAAAAAGAGGTTGGAATCATGTTGAGCTTGTAAGTAATCGTGATATCGAAAATATGTTAAAAAAATATAGTGATTTTTACTAAAAGCTGGTCACAATTTGCAACCAGCTTTTTTGTAACTAAGATAATATTGGTATACTAATTAAAAATTCTGTTCCTTTACCTTCCTCACTAATAACCTTTATATCTCCTTTATGTTTTTGAATTATGTCATAGCTTATAGATAGCCCTACTCCCATTCCATTTCCACCATTTTTGGTTGTAAAACCAAAATCAAATATTTTGTCAAGCATTTCCTTTTTTATGCCTTTTCCAGTATCTTTTATTGACACATATATGTTTTCACTATCATTGTATGTTTTTATGTATATCTCACCTTGCTTCTCTATAGAATGAATTGCATTTACAATTACGTTCATAAATACCTGATTTAAGAGAACAGGAAAACAATTTATCATCGGTATGGCACTATATTCTTTATGTAATGTTATGCTATTTTTCCATAGATATGATGTAAGCACCAATACGCTATCAATATTCTCGTTGATATTTGTTTTGTGAAATTCAGCTCCATCCAACTTTGCAAAGTTTTTTAAGCTCTTTATTATTTCCTTTACTCTTTTACATGCCATAATATTGATATCATTTGCTTGTTTTATTTGAATTATTATATCATTTAATTCTGTGTCTGAATCAGTTACTTCTTTTGCACTAATTATATTTAATAACATTTCTAAAAGCTGTACATTACTGCTTATCGTTCCTAAAGGAGTATTTATTTCATGTGTGATTGCAGCAGTGAGCTGTCCGATTGATGCCATTTTCTCACTTTCTATAAGCTGTGTTTGAGTTTCTTGGATTAATTGCTTTGATTTAAACAGTTCTATATTTTGAGTTTCTAGCTCTAAGTTTTGATTTTCTAACTCTTTCTTATTCTCACTAATTAAATCATTATATTTCTTCATCTTATTAGTAATAAGAGTAGTAGCAGAAGCGAGTTCTTGAATCTCCCTTAATGGTTTTTTAAGTTCAATTTCGATATCTTTACTTTGATCAAAGTCTTCCTGTGATACTGATCTCATTTTCTTTTCCAGTTGCTTCAATGGACTAATGATTGGTATAGTGAATATTCTACTTACAATACTAACAATAATCAAAAAAATAATCATACATACCAAGATTATTGAAGACAAAAACACTAATATTATGAATATTAGATTAGGATTTATTTTTACTGTTACGTTTCCTTTAATGGTTCCTTTTGAATCTGATATGGTATATCTAGATTCAGTATTCTCATATCTCTTAGCTATTTTTTTTATTATTGGGTGCATTTCCTCCTGTTTTAATGAGTTTGAGAAAATAATGTCATCATTTACATCAACATCAATAAGAACATAATCCATATTCA
>DAOUQG010000036.1 GCA_030625765.1 Thermohalobacteraceae bacterium
CGATTAAAGAACTACGCCGACTGGGGATGAGTATTGACGACATTAAGATTTACTTTGATAATAGAAATTTGCAACAGTCAATAAATATGTTAAAAGATAAGCAATATCAGTTGAGAAATAAGATAGATGAATTACAACACTTAGAAGAAAGTATAAGTGAAAAAATCGATCATCTTGAAGAGATTTCCCAGGTGTCTAATATTGGTGAGATTGTTATTAAAGAAATAAAAGAAAGGGAAATAATTGCATTTGATAAGCCCATTAAAAACGAGATTGAATTAGGCTATGCCTTTCCTGAATTGGAGAATTCGCTAAAAGAAGTATCACCAGTCTTAGGCAGTAATCGTATTGGATTCATTACTAAGCTAATGGATAGGGCGTTAAATCAATACTCAGAATCTGTTATCTTTTTTCTGTTTATCAATGAAAATAAAAATATTGAAGAGAAGGATAGGAAGAAGATTAAAAAAGGAACTTATGCTTGTGCATATTATAAGGGTAATGTTTGGGAGAAGGACGACAATATTGATAAAATGATCCAGTATATAGAGAACGAGGGGTATCAAATAAATGGTGATATTCTTCAGATTATACAAATAGATGTAAGTGTCACTGATCAAAGTGAAGAGTCATTATACGAAATACAAATACCTATAACAAAAGTAACTACAGTTGAATCATCGTTACATGTTAAATAGAAAGAAGCTATTTCTAAAGCATAATCGTATAAAAAGTTAACTATTCATATTACAGCATATTTTTCAATAATAGCGTAATAGAATAAAAAACATTGACCTTTGTGCTACACAAAGGTTTATAATGAACTCCGACAAAGTAACATATTAACTATACAGTTATAACACGTTTTGTACTTTTTGGAGGTTAGACATGAACGACAATATATTAGGCACAGAGAAAATATCGAAGTTGTTTATTAAATTTTCGATTCCAGCAATCATTTCTATGGTAATTGCTGGAGCACAAACAATCATAGATGGAATTTTCGTAGGAAACTTTGTAGGGCAAAATGCACTGGCTAGTGTTAATATAGTACAGCCTTTCATTCATGTGATCATAGGCTTTAGTATGATCATTAGTATAGGTTCACTGAGTTTTATGGGACGAAGTTTGGGGGAAGGAAAGAAAGAAGAGGCTCAAAATATTTTTAAAACGGCAACCATAGTTCTTGCTATCGTATCGTTAGTAGTACTGTTGTTTGGAAGCTTATTAAGTGTAAACATAGCTGCATTATTAGGTGCAAATGAAGTATTATTAGAAGGGGTATCAATATATACAAGAACTATATCTATATTTGCGCCACTAATGTCTTTAATGTTTTTATTTGGGTTTACTAATAGGGTAGTAGGAAAGCCAGAATTATATTTAAGAGGTATGATTTTAAGTATAATTGTTAATATAAGCTTAGACTTTATACTTATAAAACAATTAAGTTTTGGAATAAGAGGGGCAGCATTTGCTACAGGAATAGCATACGTATCAGCATTTTTTATAGTAGTATATCCTATGTTAAGTAAAAAGAATATAGTAAATATATTTAGTGGTAAATTTGACAAATCAGTAATTATACCTATATTATACAATGGTTCATCAGAAGGAGTCATTTCAATTGCAACGGCTACAACTGCATATTTATTTAATATTACATTTATGAAAATAGCTGGTGAATCTGGAGTTGCAGCATTTACAACAATAAATTATATATCTCAATTTGGAATACTTATAATGTTTGGTATATCAGATGGAATAGGACCTATACTTAGCTATAATTATGGATACAAAAAGCATGATAGATTAAATGATACATTAAAGTTAGCATCAAAGGTAAATTTAGTTGTTGGAGTAATATTATTCTTTATACTATTTGTATTTGGAAAACAATTAGTATCATTATTTGCGAGTGGAAATGAAGAGGTATTAAACTTAGCAGTAAGGGGATCAAGAATATATGCATTTGCCTTTTTATTGTGTGGATTTAATATAATTAATTCAGGATCTTTTACTGCAATAGGAGATGCTAGAGCATCTATTATAATATCAGCAAGTAGAGGCATAGTATTTATAATTTTAGGTATAAAT
This sequence comes from Thermohalobacteraceae bacterium, assembly GCA_030625765.1. GTDB lineage: Bacteria > Bacillota > Clostridia > Tissierellales > VENL01 > DAOUQG01. Next base: position 2,098 of record DAOUQG010000036.1, read on the forward strand.
ATACTTCCCATGATTATAGGAATGAACGGAGTATGGCTTACAGTTCCATTTGCTGAATGTATGACATTTATTATAGGTATGTATTTAGTTAAAAAAGATAATAATTTATATGTAAAAATAGTTTAAAATCAAAACTTTTTCTAATCATTGACCGTTTTCAGCACTATTGTAAATCTAAATCACTTTGGATTTTTGAAATCTTAAAGATTCCAAAACATAAATTTTCTCGAAAAAAACCGCAGTTAAAGTGATACGATGAACCGTATCATAAGCAACTACGGTTTTTTTACAAACTTGTATTTGTAATAGTTATCAACAGTTGAGTTTAAACGATTAAGTATGCCCTGACCCCTATTTACTGTACATGTTTTACTAATTCACTAAAACTGATATAATTAAATAAAAATCAATAAGAATCTGAATATATTGTATTTATAATGAGAGTCTGAATATAAAAAGTTCAATTATTTAATATTTGAAAGATAAAGATGTTATATTGCAGTACTAAATGAGATAAATATCAAAAGGCTTTTAAGAGAGATAAGTGAATTAGTCAATCCAGTGACCCTTTAAAAAGAAAGGTGAGAGATATGAAAAAAACTCTAGCAATTATAAGCTACAGTCCTGTAACGGTTGATATATATTATGAACAAATTAAGAGCTTGTTTTCTGAAAATCTTAGTGTCCAGAAGTTTTGTATTGGGACTTCGCATATTGAAAAAGGCATAACAGCTGACATAGTACTCATACCATCTTATCATGCATTTAAAGAAATAAAGAAATATCTAAAAAATAAGAGTGAAATAATTATTGCTAACAGAACAATATCAAAATTAGGATTAGAAAAAATAATGAATATTTCTGAAGGTACCGAAGTAATGCTATTAGATGAAAGCTTAGAAATGGCTGCAGAAATGATTTCAGTAATTTATCAATTAGGAGCAAGACATGTAGAGATTATTCCTGCCAATCTTGGAGAAAAAGAAAGAATTGTAGGAAAAACGGTAATAGTATTAGGGGAATACAATTGTATTCCTGATATGAGTACTGAAATAATTAATATTGGAAACAGTCTATTAGATATTAATACAATAGTTGATATTGGTTTTAAGCTTGGGTTAGATCATCTTCTAAACAAACAAAATATTAAAAAAACCTATAGAGAAAGTGTAACAACAAATTTTGGGTTATCTAAAATATTAGGAAGAATAAATAGATTTGAGAGTGAACTAGATATTTTGCTTCAAGTATTAGATGATGGAGTTATAGGAGTAGATTCTGAAGGAATAATTTACTCTTATAATGAAAGCGCAGAAAAAATCTTTGGTCGTAAAAAGCAAGATATTATCGGACAAGATGCATTAAAAGTGCTAAATGATATACCATTTAAACAAGTTCTTAATACACTAGAATCAGTTAAAGAAAAGCTCATAAAAATTAATCGCTATGATGTTATTGTATCAGTTGACCCAATAGTTCATTCGGGTAGAACATATGGAGCGGTTGCAATAGTTAAGAAGTTTAATGATATAGAAAAGAAGCAACACCTATTAAGAGCTCAACTAATAGGAAAAGGGCATAAAACCAAATATAAATTTGATGACATAATTGGACAAAGTGAATCATTAAACAAGTGCAAGGATATTGCAAAAAGAATGGCAAAATCTAATTCATCAATTCTAATTACAGGAGAAAGTGGAACAGGTAAAGAGTTATTTGCACATGCAATACATAATAGCTCAAAGAGAAGAAAATTTCAGTTTGTAGCTGTGAACTGTGGAGCACTACCAGAAACTATTCTAGAAAGTGAATTGTTTGGGTATGAAGAAGGAGCTTTTACAGGAGCAAGGCGGGGTGGAAAACCTGGGCTTTTTGAACTAGCACATAAGGGGACTTTATTTCTTGATGAAATTGGAGAAATGCCATTAGATCTCCAAAAGAGGCTTCTAAGAGTACTACAGGAAAGAGAAGTAATGCGAGTTGGTGGAGATAGATTGATTAATATAGATATTAGAATAATCGCAGCAACAAATAGAGATTTAAAGCAAATGGTTAAAAATGGAGATTTCCGAGAGGATTTGTTCTTCAGATTAAATGTACTTCCTTTAAAAATACTTCCTTTAAGAAGTAGAACTTCAGATATATTGCCACTTGTAAGCGCTATGAAAAAAGAGTTTGGAAGCGATTTTCAATTTACTCATAAAGCAAAAGAAACATTATTAAACCATAGCTGGAAAGGAAATGCAAGAGAACTTAGGAATTGCATTGAATATCTTGCTAACTTAGATATTAGTGAAGTAGATGTCAGAGATTTACCATTTGAATACGAAAATAACTTAAGTTCTGATGATTTTGATGAAGAAGAGAAAACAATTATAGATAGATTTTTAGAATATGCTGGAAAAAACATATCAAGACATATATTTGTCTTAGAACAGTTAAACGATAGCTATGTTAATAAAAAAAGATTAGGACGTAGAAGCATATACCAGTTAGCAAAGCAAAAGGGAATTTTTATAAGTGAACAGGAAATAAGAAGAATATTACTTGACCTAGAAAAATTTCTTATGGTAGAAATATCTAAGGGTAGAAGTGGTACACAAATTACAGATTTCGGAATGAGAGTTCTTAACTATTTGAAATTAAATTAAACGGGTTAAAAGGTATTGAAACTAACACCTTTTAACCCGTTTAATTTATGTGTATTAAATTCAATACAATCAAAATATACAAAAGTACACATTTATGATAATAAATTTATTGGTATAGTATTTGCATATTATTTTAACATATCTGAATATATTTATAATGTTGAATGAGAAATCGAAATTGTAGGGAGGAAATAATATGAAGAAGTTACTTACAGGGAATGAAGCTGTTGCTAGAGGTGCTTATGAAGCAGGTATTACATTTGCATCGGCATATCCTGGAACACCAAGTACAGAAATTTTAGAAAATATTGCTCCATATAAAAAAGATATAACTGCAGAATGGGCTCCAAACGAAAAGGTTGCTTTAGAGTCTGCAATAGGAGCATCTATTGTAGGCGCTAGGTCTTTTGCTGCAATGAAGCAAGTAGGGGTTAATGTTGCTGCAGATCCATTATTTTCATTTGCGTACACAGGATGTAACGGAGGAATTGTACTAGTGTCAGCAGATGAACCAGGTATTCATTCATCTCAAAACGAACAGGACAATAGATATTATGCCAAGTTTGCAAAGGTTCCAATGCTAGAACCAAGTAATAGTCAAGAAGCTAAAGATATGGTAAAATCAGGGATAGATATAAGCGAAAGGTTTGGAACCTTAACATTGTTAAGGATGACAACGAGAATATGCCACAGTAAAAGCATAGTACAATTGAGTGAAAGAGAAGAAGTAGAGAAGAAACCTTATATAAAGAATCCAGAAAAATACGCTACAACTCCGGCGTATGCAAAAAAAATGAGAGTAGAAATTGAAGAAAGACTTAAGAGATTAAAAGAGTTTTCGGATGAAACAGAATTGAATTACTTTGAGTGGAATGATAAGAATATAGGCATCATATCAAGTGGAGTTGCTTATCAGCATGCAAAAGAAGTGTTTGGAAATAAAGCTTCTTATTTGAAACTAGGATTTACATTCCCACTTCCAATGAAAAAAATAAAAGAATTTGCTTCTCAGGTTGAAACTCTTTATGTAATAGAAGAAGTAGAACCATTTATAGAAGAACAAATAAAAGCAGAAGGAATTAATTGTATTGGAAAAGAAAAAATTCCTAATATAGGAGAACTAAATGCTGATATTATCAGAAAGTCACTACTTGGAGAAGATAGACCTACAATCCAGTATGATAGTTCTGATGTTGTAAGTAGACCTCCAACATTATGCGCTGGATGCCCTCATAGAGGTTTGTTCTATGAATTAAGCAAGAAAAAGAATATTATAGTAACAGGTGATATTGGCTGCTATGGTCTTGGTGTTGCTGACCCTCTAAATACAGTTGATACTATTATTTGTATGGGAGCAAGTGTGAGTACTGGACATGGAGTTCAAAAGGCTTTAAGTAGATATAATGATGATATGAGAGCAGTAGCTGTTATTGGAGACTCAACATTTTTCCATACTGGTATGAACAGCTTACTTGATATTGCATACAACAAAAGTAATACAGTTACAATAATACTTGATAATAGAACTACAGGGATGACAGGACACCAAGACAACCCTGGAACTGGATATACTCTTCAAGGTGAGGAAGCAAGGGATTTAGATATACCTACATTGTGTAAGGCTATAGGTATAAAACATGTTAAGGTAGTAAATCCATTACAACTAGATGAGGTTAAAGAAGCTTTAGATTGGGCATTGAAGCTACAGGAACCATCAGTAATTATAACAAGATGGCCATGTGTGCTTAAAAGACATTCAGAGCTTGATAAAAAAGAATTTGGTGACTATATAGGATTATGTGTGGTAGAAGAGGAAAAATGTATTGGCTGTAAGAAGTGTATTAAGACAGGATGTCCAGCACTACAATTTGATAAAGAAAGTAAAAAAGTAAGGATTGATAAAGTTCAATGTGTTGGATGCGAGGTTTGTGTACAGGTGTGTCCTGTAGATGCAATTAAGAAGGTGGGTGAATAATATGTCAGAAGTTAAAAATATTCTATTAGTTGGTGTAGGTGGTCAAGGAACAATTCTTGCTAGTAAAATCTTATCGACAGGCTTAATTGAAGCAGGTTATGATGTAAAAATGTCAGAAATTCATGGGATGTCTCAAAGAGGAGGTAGCGTTACCACTCAAGTTAGATATGGTGAAGAAGTATATTCCCCAATAATTGATAAAGGACAGGCGGATATATTAGTAGCATTTGAAAAAATGGAAGGATTAAGATGGTTAGGGCATCTTAATCCAAATGGGAAGATAGTTGTAAATGATTATAAAATACCCTCTGCTCCAATCCTTACAGGTAAGAAGGATTATCCAGAAAGGATAATTGAAAGAATTGAAGAAAAAGTGAATACAACAGTATTAGATGCTGCTGGAATAGCTGAAGGATTAGGAAATGCTAGAACAATGAATATAGTTCTTTTTGGGGCTCTTGTTAAAGCAATGGGATTAACTGATATTGATTGGGAAGCTATAATTAAGAAGACTGTAAAAGAAAAATTTGGTGATATTAATATTGAAGCTTTAAAGTCTGGAATGAATAGCTTATAATAAATTAAATCAAAAATTTATTGATTAAGTAAACTTATGGTATTATTATAAAGGGGTAGGGTTTTTTAAAAATCGAAATTTTACTTTTATCAGGAGGTAAATATATGTCTGAAATTAATAATAAAATTTTAGCAATTAACCCAGGCTCAACATCTACAAAAATTGCTATATATGAAGATGCAAAAGAAGTATGGAAAAAAACAATACAACATCCTAGTGAAGAAATTGAAAAATATAAAAATGTTGCAGATCAATATTCTATGAGAAAAGAAGCTCTTATGAGCTTTTTAGACGAAATAAATTTTGATGTTAAAGAGTTATCCGCTGTAGTTGGCAGGGGAGGATTATTACCACCAGTAAAATCAGGAGCATATATGGTTAATGAAGCTATGGTTGAAAGATTGGCTAAAAGACCAGTAGTAGAGCATGCTTCTAATTTGGGAGCGATAATTGCATATGAAATAGGTAAACCATTGGGAATACCAGCATATATATATGATTCAGTTGCAGTGGATGAATTAGAAGATATTGCAAGAATATCTGGAATGGCTGAAATAAAAAGAGAAAGCTTTACTCATACACTAAATATGAGAGCTGTAGGAATTAAGGTAGCCAAGGATTTAGACAAGTCTTATGAAGACATGAACATGATTATAGCTCATTTAGGTGGAGGTATATCGGTAAGTGTCCACAGTAAAGGAAAAATGATAGACATTGTTTCAGACGATGAAGGACCTTTTTCACCTCAAAGAGCTGGTAGAGTACCTTGTAGGCAATTAATAAATTTGTCTTACAGTGGAAAGTATGATAAAAATACAATGAAAAAGAAACTGAGAGGCAAAGGTGGATTAGTGTCATACCTAGATACTAATAGTGCACTAGAAGTAACAGAAAGAATTAACAATGGTGATAAAGAAGCTAAATTAGTTTTTGAGGCAATGGCATATCAAATAGCAAAAGCAATTGGAGAGCTTGCAACAGTAGTAAAGGGAGATGTAGATAGAATCATTATAACTGGAGGTATTGCATATTCTGATATGATTACACAATGGATAAAAGAAAGAGTAGAATTTATTGCTCCTGTGGAAATAGTACCAGGTGAGAATGAATTAGAATCTCTTGTTTTAGGAACTCTTAGAGTTTTGAAAGGTGAAGAGAAGGCTCATGTATATGATTTAGATTAATGCTAAATTATTAATAATAAAAATATTATAGAGGGGGAAAAAATATGAACATCAGTAAACTATTAAGAAAAGAGGTTTCTAATCTAAAGGGGTATGTTCCTGGCAAACCTATCGAAGAGGTTAAAAAGGAACTAGGAATTGATAATATTATAAAGCTGGCTTCAAATGAAAACCCTTTAGGACCATCAAAAAAAGCAGTTGAAGCAATAAAAAAAGAAGCAGAAAATATAAATATTTATCCTGATGCAGGTGCTAATCTACTAAGAGAAAAGTTAGCAAAAAAATACAATATAGATTCTGCTCAAATTGTAATGGGTAATGGTGGAGAAGAAATTCTTAAGATGATACCTCATACATTTATAAACCCTGGTGATGAAGCGATAATGGCAGATCCTACATTTGGATTGTATGCAACAGGTGTTACTCATATGGGTGGAAAACTAGTTCGAATTCCTCTTAAGAACTATAAACATGATTTTGAAGCATTTATTGAAAATATTAATGATAACACAAAATTAATTTTTGTATGTAATCCTAACAACCCGGTTGGAAATATTATGACTAAAGAAGAAATAGATTATTTACTTAAGAATGTTCCAGAAGACGTTATAGTTGTATTTGATGAAGCTTATTATGAATATGCAATAAAAAATCCTGAGTATCCAGATAGCTTAGAAATACTAAAGACAAGACCAAATACAATTATTTTAAGAACGTTCTCAAAGGTAGCAGGATTAGCTGGAGTTAGAACAGGATATGCACTAACCTCTAAAGAAATAGCAAAAGAAATGTCTAAGGTTAAAGGAGTTTTCAATGCAAGTAGATTAGCACAAACAGCAGCTATAGCAGCATTGGAGGATCAAGAGCATATAGAAAAAACTGTAGAGTTAAACTATCAATCTTTTGAAGTAATGTATAAATATTTTGAAGAGAAAAACTTTGAATATATTAAGTCAAATTCAAATTTTGTTTTTGTTAATGTTGGAATGGATTCTAGAATAGTATTCCAAAAGCTATTAGAAAAAGGAATAATAATAAGACCAGGCTATCTATGGAACTATGACAGCTGGTTAAGAGTTAGCACTGGAACAATTGAACAAACTGAAAAGTTCATAGAAATATTGGATGAAGTAATAAAGTAAGTTGTAGATAAAATGTATTAAGAGCCTAATTTTAGGCTCTTTTATGCTTTTTGCTAAAACAGAATTAAGCGTAAGTGGTTAGTGTAACTAAAATTAAAAAAGATAATATAAAAGAAGGTGCTTAGAAAATAATTTGTGCATAAATATGCTCACTTTTTTATAGTTGTCACAGCGAAGAATTTTGAAAATATTTTCCAACAAATATATTGACAAAATAGCAAAATAAAATTATAATTAGGTTATCTAATAGTTAAACAACCTAACTGTTAGGCAACCTAATTATAATTGAGGTGAAAGGAATGGAAAACAAAGAAAATCCATCTGCACAAAGACTTGTAAAAGCATTTACTCAATTTAGAAGATACAAGAGAAAACGACCACCAATATTAGATTTAAACCACAGTGAATTTGCACTTTTGCATAAATTGAAACATGCAGTAAAGCCTGATTCACCAGGGATTAAGGTTTCAGAATTAAGTGCTCTTATGGATGTTACGACTCCAACAGTTACCCAGTGGGTAAATGGACTTGAAAAAAAAGGATATGTAGTGCGAAATGCAGATAAAGAGGATAGACGTGTAGTTCGAATTAAGCTTTCCCTAAAGGGTGAAAACATACTTAAAAAAGCTTTCGATGATTTTTTTGCAACATTTAATGGTTTGGTTGAATATTTAGGAGAGGAAAAGAGTAACCAGCTTGCAGACCTTTTAGAGCAAGTTGCTAACTATTTTAATCAAGTTAATGAAAATGAAAAGTAAAATTTACGAATAACAGGAGTTGATTAAATGATTAAATTATTTAAAAACTTAAAGCCCTATTCAGCTTCCATAGGGATAGTTTTAGTTCTTATGTTTTTTCAGTCACTTTCGCAGTTATATCTTCCAACACTGATGTCGGATATAGTGGATATCGGAGTAGTAATGGGCGATACGAAATATATATTAAAGGTAGGAGGATTTATGCTACTTGTAGCTATAGGAGGTACTATTAGTACAGTAATAGCTAGTTTTTTTTCCTCGAAAATTTCAGTAGGATTTGGTAAAGATCTTAGACGAAAGGTTTTTACAAGAGTAGAGAGCTTTTCTCTAAATGAGTTCGATAAGTTTGGAACATCTACTCTTATTACAAGAACAACAAATGATATAACCCAAGTGCAGCAGGTTACTATACTAATTCTACGAATGATGGTAAGTGCACCTATGATGTGTATTGGTGGAATTGTTATGGCTGTGTCTAGAGATGTAAAGTTATCATTGGTTATAGTGGTGATAATACCAGTTCTTGTAGCACTAATAGCAGTAGTTGCAAAGAAAGGTATACCACTTTTTAAAGCGATGCAGTTAAAAATTGACAAAATAAATCTAGTTACTCGTGAGGGCTTAACAGGAATAAGAGTAATACGTGCCTTTAACCGAATTGATAGCGAGAAAAAACGGTTTAACGATGCTAATAAAGACCTTATGAGTACCGCAATAAAGGTTAATAGAATTATGGCAAGCTTATTTCCTATAATGATGCTATTATTAAATCTAACAACAGTAGCTATTATATGGTTTGGTGGTATTCGTATTGATAATGGTAATATGCAGGTTGGAGACTTGATGGCATTTATTCAGTATGTTATGCAGATAATGTTCGCTCTTATCATGTTCTCAATGATGTTTGTAATGGTTCCAAGAGCTTCTGCTTCTGCAGTAAGGATAAACGAGGTTCTTGAGGTTAATCCAGAAATAAAAGATAGTAAAAAAACTATTAAAGCTGATTCAAAAAGAGGCTTTATTGAGCTCAAAGATGTTACATTCAGTTACCATGGGGCAGAAGAACCAGCCTTAAAGAATATTTCATTTAGTGCAGAACCAGGTGAAGTAACTGCTATAATAGGAGGTACTGGCTCAGGAAAATCTACGCTTGTAAATCTAATTCCTCGTTTCTACGATATTGATAGTGGGAGCATTTACATTAATGGTGTAGATATTCGTGAAATGACACAAGAAGATTTAAGAGCTAAAATAGGTTTTGTCCCACAAAAGGCAGTTTTATTTTCAGGCACTATTACTCAAAACATTAAATATGGTAAAGAAAACGCCACAGACGATGAGATATTCCATGCTGCGGAAATAGCTCAGGCAGCTGAGTTTATTACTGAAATGAAGGAAGGTTTTGATTCTTTTATATCTCAAGGAGGTACGAATGTATCTGGTGGACAGAAACAACGTCTTTCAATCGCACGCGCACTTGTTAGACAACCAGAAATATATGTATTTGATGATAGTTTTTCTGCCTTGGACTTCAAAACTGACGCAAAACTACGTATAGCATTAAAAAATGAAACTAAAGAGTCAACTGTAATAATTGTTGCGCAAAGAGTAAGCACTGTTATGAATGCAGATAGAATAATTGTATTAGATGAAGGTAGTATTGTAGGTATGGGCAAGCATAAAGAACTATTGAAGAACTGTGAGATATATCGTGAAATTGTTGCCTCACAACTTTCAGAGGAGGAATTAGCATGATACAAGAAAGAAAGTCAAGCATGAGACCTGGAAGAGCTGGAAGAAATGGAAGAGGTCATTTTAGAGGTCCAGGCATGGCATTGCCAGTAGAAAAAGCAAAGGATTTTAAAGGTACATTAAAAAGACTTCTTAGCTATTTGAAGCCTCGTAAAATTCAACTACTTATTGTTATTATAATGGCTGTTCTTAGCACGGTTTTTGCTATTGTTAGTCCTAAAATTATGGGAAAGGCTACAACAAAACTATTTCAGGGATTAATGATGAAAAGTAAAGGTATACCAGGAGCTAAAATTGATTTCGAATATATTCTACAAATAATTCTAATTCTTATTGGGTTATATATATTAAGTGCTGTTTTTAGCTATATACAAAGATTTATTATGGCCAGTGTTGCACAGAAAACAATTTTTGAAATGAGAAAGGATATAAATAGCAAGCTTTCTCGATTGCCTCTTAAATATTTCGATTTACGAACACATGGTGAAATATTGAGTCGTGTTACAAATGATATAGAGACTATAAGCAATACGCTTCAGCAGAGTATAACACAGTTAATAACTGCTATAATTACCTTATTAGGGGTAACAATAATGATGCTTACAATCAGTCCATTATTGACACTTATTTTAGTAGTCACTTTACCGATGAGTCTCTTGGTAACAAAGCCGATAATATCACGTTCACAAAAATTCTTTAAAGCACAACAGAAAATACTTGGTGAACTTAATGGACATGTTGAAGAGATGTATACAGGGCATAAGGTTGTAAAGGTTTTTGGACATGAGAAAAAAGCAATAGATAAATTTAATGATATAAATGAGAATCTCTATAAAGCAGGATGGAAGGCACAGTTTATTTCTGGAATTATAATGCCTCTTATGACGTTCATAAACAACATTGGATATGTTTTGATCTGTGTCGTAGGTGGAATTTTAGTAACTCAATGGAAAATACAAATAGGTGATATTCAAGCATTTATTCAATATTCAAGACAATTCTCCCATCCAATAGCTCAAACTGCAAACATTGCTAATATAATTCAGGCCACTGTTGCAGCTGCTGAGCGTGTATTTGAAGTACTAGATGAAGAAGAAGAGATTACAAATAGTGAAGATTGCAAGGTTGTAGAGTTTCCAAAGGGAGAGGTTAAATTTAATCAAGTTACATTTGGGTACAAGGAAGACGCTACACTTATTGAAAACATGGATATCGATGTAAAGCAGGGTCAGACAATTGCTATCGTAGGCCCAACAGGAGCAGGAAAAACAACCCTTGTAAATCTAATGATGCGGTTTTATGAAATAAATGATGGTTCAATAACTGTAGATGGTGCGGATATCAGAGAAATGAAACGTGAAGATTTGCGTAGTATTTTTGGTATGGTTCTTCAGGATACATGGCTGTTCAATGGTACTATAAGGGATAACATAGCATATGGACGTCATGGAGCCACTGAAGAAGATATAGTTAAAGCAGCTAAGGCAGCACACGCTGACCATTTTATAAGAACTCTTCCTGATGGATATGACACAATATTAAACGAAGAGGCTTCAAATATATCACAAGGACAAAAACAGCTATTGACTATTGCTCGGGCAATATTAGCAGATCCAGAAATTCTTATTCTAGATGAAGCAACAAGTAGCGTTGATACAAGAACAGAGGTTTATATTCAAAAGGCAATGACAGTGCTTATGAAAGGAAGAACGAATTTCGTAATTGCTCACAGACTGTCAACAATTCGTGATGCAGATTTAATATTAGTTATGAATAACGGAAGCATCATTGAAAAAGGAAATCATAATGAACTTCTCGCAAAGGATGGTTTTTATGCTGACCTATATAATAGCCAATTTACTAGTTTAAATTTAGAGAGTCAAGTAGTGTAGTATCATATAGTTTTTCGAAAAAACGAATTATAAAATGATGTGAGGAAGTAAACATGAATAAAAAAATAGTATTAAATATAGAGAATTAGGTCTAGGTGATTTACATTCTACTCTATTGCAAAAATTCAATCGTTTTCAAGAGACGCATCATGGATGGTACAAAGAAAATGATAAATATATAATTAAAAATATGAACTTTATAGATGAATGGAATGACGAAAAAAAGACTCTTGTTATACAATCAATGCAAAATTGTATTAGCTGTAGAGGGATTGTAATAGGAGCTTTTGAAGGAAGTGATTTAATAGGTTTTGCATGTGTTGAAGGTGAATTTTTCGGTACAAATAAGGAATACTTAGAACTATCCTATATACATGTATCTAATAAATATAGAAACTGTGGAATTGGTAAAAAAATATTTGATTTGTGTCGTGAAAAAGCAAAAAAGAAAGATGCTAAAAAACTGTATATAGGAGCTCACCCATCTGTAGAGTCACAAAGTTTCTATAAAGCAATGGGGTGCACATTAGCAAAAGAGATTAACAAAAAAATATTTGATAGAGAGCCTAATGATATTCAATTAGAATTTGCTTTATAACCTTGTAATACAAATATCAATATATGTAAGTTTATTAAAATTACATTAAATAAAAAAATTATAAATGTGTATAATAAAACACCGATAACAAGGATTTTCCTTGGGACTCGGTGTTATTGTATTTTGATTTTCTTAAATATAATAACAATATTTTGGAAGAAAAAAATATTAGAAATATGATAGAATATTACAGAAGGGCAAATGAAAGGTATAATTTATTAAAACAGCTTGTTTAAAAAGGGTTATAAATCATAAAAATATATAAATAACGTAAAGAGGTAATAGAATGATAGATAACATACAAAAGATTTTAAAAAAATATTTTGGATACGACAGCTTTAGGAAAGGGCAGAAAGAAATAATATCAGATGTGATTAATAACAGAGATGTTGTTGCAGTGATGCCAACTGGTGCAGGAAAGTCAATATGTTTTCAGGTGCCTGCTGCACTATTTGAAGGAACCACTATTGTGATTTCACCATTAATATCATTAATGAAGGATCAAGTGGATAACTTAAATGAAGTAGGTATAAAGGCGACTTATATAAATAGTACATTAAATAGCATAGAAATTAAGAACAGAATGTCTGACATTTTAGCTGGAAAATATAAGCTTGTTTATATAGCTCCAGAAAGATTGGAATCTATAGCCTTTGTAGACTCGTTAAAATCTATAAATATACCATTTGTAGCTGTTGACGAAGCTCATTGTATATCACAGTGGGGCCACGACTTTAGACCTAGCTATAGAAAAATATCAAGATTTATTGATAGCATATATCCTCATCCAATAGTTGGAGCTTATACTGCAACTGCAACTGAAAGAGTTAAACAAGATATAATATCCTTACTAAATCTTAAAAATCCAAGTGTATATGTAACTGGATTTGATAGAGAGAATCTTTATTTTTCAGTGTTAAAGGGAGTAAACAACGAAAATTTTATCCTATCATACTTATCAAAAAATAAAGGGGTAACAGGGATAATTTATACCGCAACAAGAAAGGAAGCGGAGAGTATTTATACACTTTTGATTAAGAATAACATTAAAGCAGGAGTGTATCATGCTGGATTAAGTGATGAAGATAGGAATAATGCACAAAATAAATTTGCATATGATGACATAGAGGTGATGGTTGCTACCAATGCGTTTGGAATGGGTATAGATAAATCAAATGTAAGATTTGTAATACATAATAACATTCCAAAAAACATGGAGGCTTACTATCAGGAAGCAGGTCGTGCAGGTAGAGATGGAGAAAAATCGGAATGCATACTTTTATTTGCTCCTAAAGATATCCAGCTTCAATCTTATTTCATAGATGAGAGTAATTTATCTATGGAAAGAAAAGCAAATGAATACGAGAAGCTACGCTCAATGGTTGATTATTGTCATACTTCTAAGTGCTTACGAAAATATATACTAAGGTACTTTTCAGAGGAAGCAACGTATGAAAAATGTGATAACTGCAGCAATTGTAATGATGATAGCGAAATGGTAGATATAACACTTGAAGCTAAAAAAATATTTTCTTGTGTTTATAGAGTAAAACAATCATTTGGTAGTGGTATAGTAGCAGAGATATTAAAGGGATCTAAAAGTAAAAAAGTATTAGATAGAAGATTAAATAAAATATCAACCTATGGAATTATGAAAGAGTATACAAAAAAAAATATAGTAGATATGATTAACAAGCTGGCAGCAGACAATTATCTAAATCTATCAAACGATGGCTACCCTGTTCTTAAGCTAACAAATAAAGCGGTAGCTGTTTTAAAGAATGATGAAAGTGTTTATATTAAAACTGTAAAAGTTAAGAAGAGTCTGAGTATAGATAATGAGTTGTTTGAATATTTAAGAGAATTAAGAAAGAGTATTGCTATAACTGAAAAGGTTCCTCCATATATAGTATTTTCCGATGTGTCTCTTAAAGAAATGAGTACTTTTATGCCTGTGAATAAAGAAGAGCTTCTAAACATAAAAGGTGTAGGTGAAGTTAAATACGAAAAATACGGAGAAAGATTTTTAGTTATTATTGATGATTATATTAAGAATAAAAAAATTGATATTGGTTCAATTAGAAATAACTTAAATCAAGAATTAAGCATTTCGTCTAGAAACTTTTCAAGGTCTAACAATAGTATAAACAAAGAAGAAAAGAAAAAGAGTCATATAATAACTTATGAAATATATAAACAGGGAAAAAGTATAGATGAAATAGCTAAAATAAGAGAAATGAAGGAGAGAACCATAGAGGATCATATTGTCATGTGTTTGAGAGAAGGTATGGATATTGATGCTCTGGAAATTGTACCACCTAAATATATTGAAATGATAAAAGAAGCACTAAATAATTGCAAAGAAAATAGGCTTAGTCCTGTAAAACAAATGCTCCCAGAAGAAGTAACATATTTTTGGATACGTTTAGTTAAATATGGGAGGTAGTTTTGATATTCAAGTATTGAAATTCAAGGTGTATGATGAAATAAAAACAAGTCAT
>DAOUQG010000030.1 GCA_030625765.1 Thermohalobacteraceae bacterium
CAATATTATTCGATGAAAAGCATGATTTTGATGTAAGTGATGAACTCAAATTCATTGTTTATCCACAGCGAAACGAATTAGAATCATTAAATCTATTGAAAGAATTACTTGATTACAATAATTACGATATTGAACAACGACCTATGTATTAAAAAAGGATGTATCTACGATACATCCTTTTCAATCGTTATATAACAACACTATTATCTAACAGAGCCTAATTTTATAACTTTTTCTATATATCAACAAGGAGCTGCAATATATATTCTTTATCCACATTATCCACAGCTGTGAGTGGATAACTTATGTTAATTTTATATTCCTGTTTTTTAGCCATTTTCATTTTTATTACTTAACATAATTCTCGTTTTTCCACAATGTCATATTTATCCACATCAACTTATTCACACATTCCTAACAGAATAATTAACCTTTTGTTGATAACTATATATTTATTATGCACCTCTATTCTTGATCTAAAACAACTTTCGAACTATTTTCTTCGTTAAAGTAACGTATTATTCCTGTATATATTGACCATGCAATTTTTTCTTGATATTTTGTGTCACACAATTGTCTTGCTTCATTAGCATTTGATAGAAACCCACATTCCACTAATATAGAAGTAGCATTGACCTCTCTTAACAAATAAATAGTATCTCTTGACTGAGGTACTCTTTTATTATTTTTATCTAGCACGTTTTTTAACTCTTCTTGTATTAGTTCCGCTAATCTTTTTCCTTTCTCACTTCCTTTTTGATAAAAGGTCTGAGCTCCATAATATCTTTTCTGTGGAAAACTATTCAAATGAATTGTAATGAATATGTCAGGAGCAATATCATTAACCATTATTCTTCTATTTCTAAGATCTTCATTTTTCTTTTGACTATATGTCCTTGATTTCTCAGTATATAGTCCTACATCTTCACTCCTTGTAAGAATAACTACTGTTCCACTTTGTTCTAGTAATCTTTTTAGTTTTAGTGAAATGTTTAATGTAATATCTTTTTCTTTTTTCCCATTATCACTTATTGCTCCTGGGTCAACTCCACCGTGCCCTGGGTCTATAACTATTATCTTATTTGTAGTAGGTAATGAAGATACAGGTACTTCTTTTAATGAGTTCAATATAGATATTATCACAATCATTGATATGATTAATCCAATAATTAATAGTACACTTTTTTTCTTAATAATTATTATTTTCAATTTTAGCCCCCCAATTATAACATCTCATATTATATGTAATATGCGTAAAATGATTGTCTATATTACATGGAAGCTAATTTACATTTTTTAACCTTCTTCACTTGTCTTGATTTCATCTTTTATCTCATTATCGTTTATATAAATTCTCCAACCTCTATTATTTAATCTTTAGTTTTATTATAATTACTCATATTTGTAAACATTTTTTTATTTACTCTAAAATCATTATACACTAACTTCTATAAGTGAGTATTACAGATTCGCCTACTTAGGTGGGAGTATAGTCTCCTACCTAAGCATCAATGTTTAGCTTTAGCTATAAGTAGATTACCAAAATCTTTGATTTTGAGTAAGTCACTTAGTTTCTTCATCAAACGAGTTCACTATAGAATAGATAATAAGATAAGGTATCCTAAAGAAAGTATTATATATAGATTATTTCATTCCTCTGATTATTTTGAAAATAAAAAAACACTGGATAATTCCAGTGTTTTTGAATATCTATCTCTTTGAGAACTGTGGAGCACGTCTTGCTTTCTTTAAGCCGTACTTCTTTCTTTCTTTCATTCTTGGGTCTCTTGTTAAGAAACCAGCTTTTTTTAGTATAGGTCTTAATTCTTCATCTGCTTTAATTAAAGCTCTAGAGATACCATGTCTTATAGCTCCTGCTTGACCTGTAAATCCTCCACCATTAATATCAACTATAACATCATACTTATTTAAAGTATCAGTTATAACTAATGGCTCTTTTACTATAACCTTTAAAGTATCAAAGTTAAAATATTCTTCTATGTCTCTTTTATTTACACTGATGTTTCCATCACCAGGTACTAACCTAACTCTTGCAATTGATTTCTTTCTTCTACCTGTTCCACGATATTGAACTTTAGCCACTTATAGTCCTCCCTTCATCAAAAAACTATATTTCATATGCTTCAGGTTTTTGAGCTTGATGATTATGTTCTGTCCCTTTATAAACCTTTAATTTCTTAATCATATTTCTTCCTAAGCTGTTTTTAGGAAGCATACCTTTCACTGCTAAAAATACTGCTTTTTCTGGATTTTCTGCCATCAACTTCTTATAAGGAATTTCTTTTAATCCTCCAACATAACCAGTGTGGTACTTGTATGTTTTCTGTTGTAGCTTTTTACCAGTTAATTCGATTTTTTCTGCATTAATAATTATTACATGATCTCCTGTATCAACGTGCGGTGTGAAAATTGGCTTACGTTTACCTCTTAATATTGATGCAACTTCACTAGCAAGTCGTCCAAGTTTTTTACCTTCTGCATCTATTACATACCATTTTCTCTCTACTTCATTTGGTTTTGCTATAAAACTTTTCAATCCTTTTCCCTCCTTATACAACGAAAGTGTTAGTGTTTATATAAAAATCCGGGGCTAGTGGATTTTTAATTTTCTAACATACATACTCATTTTAATACAATGAGCCTGGTGTGTCAAGAATTTTCATAATTATATTGTTTTTTTATTTTTTGATGCTGTTAACTTTTAAAAAAGACCTTTTCCAAATACAATCCTTGTGGAGGTGCTGTATGCCCAGCATGTTCTCTATTTTTGGATTGTATTATATAGCATATTTTATCTTCTTCTAATTTTCCTCTTCCTATATCAACTAATGTACCTACTATTATTCTAACCATATTATATAAAAATCCATTTCCTTTCACTGAAATTTTTACAATATTGTTTTCTTTTTTTATAGTCAAACTATCGATTCTTCTAACAGTATCTTTTACTCCGCTACCTGTAGACATAAAGCTTCGAAAATCATAAGTACCAATGAAATCATTGGACGCATTTTTCATTTTATTAATATCAATTTCATAAGGAATATGATAGCTATAATTTCTTAACAACGACGTTCTAACTCTGTTATTATAAATCAGATAGCTGTATTCCTTTCCAGTAGCACTATATCTAGAATGAAAGCCTTCATCTACCTCTTCAGACTCAGAAACAGTAATCTCGCGCGGTAATACACTATTTATAGCTAGTTTGAATTTACTAGCAGGTATTTTTGCAAAGGTATAGAAATTCGCTGTCTGTCCTTTTGCATGAACTCCTCTATCTGTTCTTCCTGCTCCTATTATGTTAATATTTTCTTTAGTAATCTTACTTATAGCTTTTTCAATTTCTTCCTGTATTGTCCTTTGTAATGGTTGTTTCTGCCAACCATGGAACTCGGTACCATCGTATTCTATAGTAAGCTTAATATTTCTCATATCTAATCACTACCAATATCTAAAATATATTATTATTCCTAATAATATTATCGTTATCACAAATACAAAAACATCTCTTTGCTCTAGTTTTAATTGCTTCATTCTAGTTCTGTTTTCTCCACCTCTATAACACCTTGCTTCCATTGCCATAGCTAACTCATCTGCTCTTCTAAATGCACTTACAAATAAAGGTACTAAAAGTGGTACAAGACTTTTTGCTCTATTCAAGACATTGCCACTTTCAAAATCTGCTCCTCTTGCCATCTGTGCTTTCATTATCTTATCTGTTTCTTCAAGTAGAGTTGGTATAAATCTAAGTGCTATAGTCATCATCATAGCTAATTCATGAGCTGGAATTCCTATACGCTTAAATGGATTAAGCAATCTTTCTATTCCATCTGTTAAAGCAATTGGAGATGTTGTCAATGTTAATAGTGAGGATCCTATTATTAAAAATATAAGACGTAGTGCCATAAATGAAGCATGTGCTAACCCTTCTTTTGTTACTTCTAATGGACCAATAGGAAATAAAATTTCACCTTTAGTCATAAATATGTTTATAACAAATGTAATAATAATTATAAACATAATAGGTTTAAGCCCTTTTAAAATGTATTTAATTGGGACCTTAGAAAATTTTAGCGCTGATACTAAAAAAAGTAAAACAAATATATATGAATGAAAGTTTTGGATAAGGAAAAGTGAAATAATAAATATAAATGTAATAATTAATTTTGCTCTAGGATCTAATTTGTGAATGACAGTTTCACCTGGAAAATACTGACCTATTGTAATATTTTTAAGCATTTTTATGTCTCCTTAAAAACTTTATTATTTCTTCCTTAGCCTCATCAACAGTTAATACATCATCTCTAATATTTTGCACCCTACTCTTCAATTCTTTCATAAAATATGTTATCTGTGGTATTGCCAATCCAATTTTTTCTAAATCCTCTGCTCTCTTAAAAACCTCTCTTGGAGTATCCTGCATAGCTATTGTCCCTTTATGCATAACAACTATTCTATTTACTAATCGTGCAATATCCTCCATACTGTGTGAAACAAGAATAATAGTCATGTCATTAGAATTGTACAAATTTTGAATTTGTCCCAAGATATCGTCTCTTCCCTTTGGATCTAATCCAGCTGTAGGCTCATCTAATATTAAAATTTTAGGCTTCATTGCTAATACTCCTGCTATAGCTACACGCCTTCTTTGCCCTCCACTAAGCTCAAATGGAGACCTGTCCTTAATTAATTCAAAATCTATACCCACTAATTCAACAGCCTCTTTGGCTCTTTGAAAAGTTTCATCATCAGATAACCCTAGGTTTTTAGGACCAAAAGACACATCTTTAAGCACAGTTTCTTCAAACAACTGATGCTCAGGATATTGAAATACAAGTCCTACCTTTTGTCTAATATCTTTTAATTTGACTTCTTTTTTTGTTATATCTACATCGTCAATAAATATTCTTCCCGAAGTAGATTTAAGTAAACCATTAAGGTGTTGAATAAGAGTAGACTTTCCTGAGCCAGTATGTCCAATAAGCCCTATAAACTCCCCATCTTCTATAGAAAGATTTATGTTATCTAAAGCCTTTACTTCGAAAGGACTATCAGGACTATATATATATGTTAAATTCTCTATTTTAATTGTCATAATAACATCACCAATTCCTCGACTGTTAAAACATCTGATTTAATATCTATTCCTTCTTTTCTAAGCTTATAAGCAAGCTCTGTCACTTGAGGTACGTCCAATCCAAGTGATAATACTTTTTCAACCTGACTAAAAACTTGCCTAGGAGAACCTTTAAGAGCTATCTCTCCCTCTGATATAATTATAACTCTATCAGCTTCGACTGCTTCATCCATATAGTGAGTTATAAGGATAATAGTCTTATTTTCTTCTTTATTTAATCTTTTAATAGTTGACATAACTTCTCTTCTCCCAGATGGGTCAAGCATTGCTGTTGGCTCATCTAATATAATGCATTCTGGTCTCATAGCTAAAACTCCAGCTATAGCTATTCTTTGTTTTTGCCCTCCTGATAAAAGGTGTGGTGCATGTTTTCTGTATTCTTTCATCCCCACAATGTTTAACGCTTCATCAACACGTTCACTTATTTCTTTAGGAGCAACGCCTTGATTTTCCGGACCAAATGCTACATCCTCTTCGACAATTGTAGCTACAAGCTGATTGTCTGGATTTTGAAATACCATTCCTGCTGTTTGACGTATATCCCATACTCTTTTCTCATCCAAAGTGTCCATGTTATTCACATGTACTCTTCCTTCAGTAGGCAAAAGTAAAGCATTCAATAATTTCGCAAGTGTTGACTTACCTGAGCCATTGTGCCCAAGTATTGCAACAAACTCGCCTCTTTCTATATTCAGGCTAATATTCTTTAAAGCAGCAATATTTTCATCCTCTGCATTTTGATATTTATATGTTACATTATCCATTTTTATCATTACATTATCCATGATATCCCTCTTTATAAAATCATCTATAATTTTGACATATTTTATATTAAAAAGTATAAAAAAATAATTATAATTGCTTATATATAAAACTTAACTAAGTTTTATATATCATATAATTAAACCTTTGCTCTCCATCATAGAATAACTTCACACTATGAAATAAACAACTTCTGCTTTATTTTAGCATAAGTACTATGCTAATTCAATCAGTATTTTCTCTTTTTTATATTACCTTTTCTTGTATTTTAATGATAATAATAAAATATTCAACAGTATGATGAAACTAATATTTTCTTGCATCTCTTTAAGCTGAATGTACACCAATCTTGCTTCTAACAAGAGTAGATTTTGTGCATATAAATGGGGACTAAGTAAATCACTTAATCCCCTAATCACCAATCTATAATAATTCTAACATAGCCATCTCAGAGCCATCACCTCTACGAGGACCTAGCTTTAATAATCGAGTGTAACCACCGTTTCTATCAGCATATTTTGGTGCAACTTCATCAAATAGGTTCTTAACAACTGTTTCATCGTATATATATGCTAAAGCTTGACGTCTAGAATGCAAATCACCTTTTTTTCCAAGAGTTATCATTTTTTCAGCAATTCTCTTAGTTTCTTTAGCTCTAGTTACTGTTGTCTCAATCTTACCTTCTCTTAGCAAACTAGTCACTAAATTTCTTAACATTGCTTTTCTATGATCAGTAGGACGTCCAAGTTTCCTTCTATTAGCCATCGTTCTCCCTCCTTTTCAATTGGTTCAAAATAGATTCTTATTCTTCAGTCGATTTTAGGTCTAATCCTAGTTCAGATAATTTATGTTGAACTTCTTCAAGGGATTTTTTACCTAGATTTCTTACTTTCATCATGTCTTCTTCACTTTTTTGTGCAAGCTCTTCAACTGTATTAATACCTGCTCTCTTTAAGCAGTTATATGATCTTACTGACAAGTCTAGCTCTTCGATAGTCATTTCAAGAACTTTTTCTTTTTTATCTTCTTCTTTTTCTATCATAATTTCTACATCACTAACATGATTAGTAAGGTCAATAAACAGTTCTAAATGGTCATTAAGAATTTTTGCACCTAGAGAAATTGCTTCTTCTGGCTTAATTGATCCATCTGTCCATATCTCCAAAATCAACTTGTCATAATCACTTCTTTGTCCTACTCTAGTGTTTTCAACATGAAAATTAGCTTTTGTTACTGGCGTAAATATTGAATCTATTGGGATAGTACCTATACTAAATGATTCATCTTTGTTATTTTCAGCGCTTACATATCCTCTACCTTTTACCATTTCCATTTCCATGTAAAACTTTCCATCATCTTCTAATGTAGCTATATGCAAATCTTTGTTTAAAATCTCAACATTTCCATTACTTTCAATATCACCTGCAGTCACAACACCTTTTCCTTCTGCATCAATTTTGAGAGTAACAGGTTCATCTGAGTGCATAATTGCTGATAATCCCTTAATATTAAGGATGATTTCAGTTACATCTTCTAAAACTCCTGGAATAGTAGAAAACTCATGTAAAACACCCTGTATTTTTATAAACTTTATCGCAGCTCCAGGTAATGATGAAAGTAATATTCTTCTTAATGAATTACCTAGTGTAGTTGCATAACCTTTTTCTAATGGCTCTACAACAAATTTTCCATAAGTGTTATCATCACTTACTTCAGCTATCTCTATTTTGGGCTTTTCGAATTCAATCATAATAATTAACCCTCCTTATTATCTTTATTATTCTATTCTGAGGGTACTGATTCTAATTTATTTATTACTTAGAGTATAACTCGACAATTAGATGCTCTTCTATTGGTAGATCAATATCTTCTCTAGTAGGCTCAGAAACAATACTTCCTTGCATTTTTTCTGCATTTACTGACAACCATTGTTTAGCATTTCCTTGATGCTTTTCTGCTATTTCCTTAAACTTAGGTGAGCTAATACTCTTTTCTTTCACTTCAATATTATCCCCTACTAAAGTCAAATATGAAGGAATATCTACTTTTTTGCCATTTACTTTAAAATGTCCATGTGTAACTAACTGTCTAGCTTCTGCTCTTGATTCAGCTAAACCTAATCTATATACAACATTATCTAATCTCATTTCTAATATCTTTAGAAGATTTTCACCTGTAATACCTTGCATTTTTTCAGCCATTGCATAATATTTTCTCATTTGACCTTCTAAAATGCCGTAGTGTCTACGAACTTTTTGCTTTTCTCTTAATTGCATACCATAGTTTGACATCTTTGCTCTTCTGCCCTGTCCATGTTGTCCTGGAGCATAGTTTCTTCTAGAAATTGGACATTTGTCCAAATAACATTTATCTCCTTTTAAATACAGCTTCTGTCCTTCTCTACGACATAGTCTGCAAACTGGTCCTGTATATCTTGCCATTTTTGTACACCTCCTGTATCTATATTTACTATACTCTTCTTCGCTTAGGTGGTCTACATCCATTATGTGGAATTGGAGTAGTATCTTTTATTAAGCTTACTTCTAATCCAGCTGCCTGTAATGATCTTATAGCAGCTTCTCTTCCAGAACCTGGACCTTTTACATAAACTTCTACAGTTTTAAGTCCATGCTCCATACCTTTCTTAGCAGCCTCTTCAGCAGCATTTTGTGCTGCGAAAGGAGTAGCCTTTCTTGAACCTTTAAATCCTAACTGTCCTGCACTAGCCCACGATATTACATTACCTTGCATATCTGTCAAAGTAATAATTGTATTGTTAAATGTAGACTGTATATATGCTTGACCTCTTTCTATATTCTTGCGCTCTCTTCTTCTAACGCGTGTATTAGTCTTCTTTTTAGCTACCAATTAGTGTCCCTCCTTTTCTATTACTTTTTCTTCTTCTTACCTGCAATTCTCTTAGGACCTTTTCTAGTTCTTGCATTGTTCTTAGTTGATTGTCCTCTAACAGGAAGACCTCTTCTATGTCTTAATCCTCTATAGCTTCCAATTTCCTTTAATCTCTTGATATTCATAGCAATATCTCTTCTCAAATCACCTTCAACTATGAACTCATCAATTAAGCTTCTTAAAGTACTTACTTCTGACTCTGTTAAATCCTTTATTCTTGTATCTGGATTAATGTTAGCTTTTTCTAAGATTTTATTTGAACTTGATTTGCCTATACCAAAGATATAAGTTAACCCTATTTCTACTCTCTTATCTCTTGGTAAGTCAACACCTGCAATTCTAGCCATTAAGTTTACACCTCCTATAACTGTGTTCAATAGATATTATCATCACTATTTTTCATGTTACGAAAAATTATTTATATAAAGCAGCCGCGTACTAAACTATTATCAATCAATATATTATTATACTAAAAAACATGGGAAAAAACTAGAGAAATATTTTAAAACTCTAGTTAACCTTGTTTTTGCTTATGCTTTGGATTTTCACAAATAACCATCACTCTGCCTTTTCTTTTGATAATTTTACATTTTTCACATATTTTTTTTACTGATGGTCTTACTTTCACTGTAATCCCTCCTTGCTACTTATTACGCCATGTTATTCTTCCACGAGTCAAATCATAAGGTGATAACTCAAGAGTAACTTTATCTCCAGGTAATATTCTAATATAATTCATTCTAAGTTTACCTGATACATGTGCTAAAATTTCATGTCCGTTTTCCAGTTTAACTTTAAACATAGCATTTGGTAAAGCTTCTGAAACTGTACCTTCAACCTCAATAACATCTTTTTTTGACATTAAGCAATCGAACCTCCCGATCAAAGCATATTATATCTCTCTCTTAAAAGGTACTAACACTTTTCTTATATAAGCATTATTAACCTTTTCACATTTATTTCTTTTATCCTGATAGTCTACGATAACAGAATTATAGATAATTAGGTGCTTTATCTTTTTCTTTTTACAAGAATCCATTCTTCTAATGTCACCATCAGCTATCATAACATATTTATCGTCTAAAATATCAGTTACAATAAATATTCTTCCTTTATCTCTACCAGCTTTTGATTTAACTACTTGACCTAATTGTATATCATTAGTAGTTTCCATACTCTTCACCTCTTTACAGGTTATACAGTAGTTAAAAGTTCCGGTTCATCGTCGGTTATTAAAACTGTATGTTCATAGTGAGCTGATAACTTTTTATCAGCTGTTATTACAGTCCAATTATCACTTAATATCTTAATGTGATATTTTCCTGCATTCACCATTGGTTCAATAGCAAGCACCATTCCAGCCCTAAGTCTTGGACCCTTACCCGGCGAGCCAAAGTTAGGAATTTGAGGATCTTCGTGCATACTCTGACCAATACCATGCCCAACAAAGTCTCTAACTACTGAGAAACCATAATTTTCGACATAGGTTTGAACTGCATGAGAAATATCAGAAAGTCTATATCCTACTTTAGCAAACTTGACTCCCTCAAAAAATGATCCTTTGGTTACATCAATGAGTTTCTGAGCTTCTTCTGTTATAACGCCAACAGGATGTGTTTTTGCTCCATCCCCATAGTATCCTTCCACTAAAGTCCCTATATCTATACTAATAATATCGCCATCTTTTAATTTTTTTAATCCAGGAATGCCATGAACAACCTCTTCATTTATGGATGCACATATACTTCCTGGAAATCCGTTATATCCTTTAAAAGCTGGTATGCCATCATTCCTTCTAATAAAATCTTCAGCTGCCTGATCCAGTTCCTTCGTTGTTATGCCAGGTTTTATATATTGTTTGAGAAAGGCATGAGTTTCAGCTACTAGCCTCCCTGCCCTTCTCATTTTTTCAATTTCTCTTTTGCTTTTAATAATTATCATTACTTTTCGCTCCCAAGAACATCAGTTATATCTGAAAAGACTTTATCTATATCCTGTAACCCATTAATGTTCACTAGTATGTTTTGTTTATTATAGTAATCTATTAATGGCTTAGTTTGTTCTAAATAAACTTCTATTCTAGTTTTGACTGTAGCTTCAGTATCATCTTTTCTTTGATATAGTTCATTTCCACATTCATCACATATTTCAGTAGCTGATGGAGGATTGAACTCAACATGATAAGTTGCTCCACACTCTTTGCATATTCTTCTTCCTATAGCCCTATTTATCAGTGCATCTTTATCAACTTCAATATTTATTACATAATCTAAGTTGAATTCAAGATTCTGAAGCTCAGTATCTAAAGCTTTTGCTTGAGCGTCTGTCCTTGGAAATCCATCAAGTAAAAAACCTTTTTTACAATCATCTTGTATAAGTCTATCTTTAACTATAGCTACTACTATATCATCTGGAACCAATAGGCCTTTGTCCATGTACTCTTTTGCCTTTAGTCCTAGCTCCGTGTTCTCTTTAATGTTTTTTCTAAAGATATCTCCAGTTGATATATGTGGAATTTGATATTTCTTTACAATGTTTGATGCTTGTGTTCCTTTACCAGCCCCTGGTGGGCCTAATAATACTAATTTCAAAATATCATCTCCTTAAGGAATTTGACCTTCTTGAAATAATAATTATTTCAAGAATCCTTTATAATGTCTCATTAACATTTGTGACTCAACCTGTTTCATAGTCTCTAAAGCAACACCAACTACAATCAATAGCGCTGTACCACCAAATCTTATATCTAAGTTTGTAAATACATTAACTAGAACTGGTAATGTAGCAATGAAAGCTAGAACTAAAGCTCCTATTATTGTTATTCTAGATGTTACTTTACTTAAGAACTCTGAAGTAGGTCTACCTGGTCTTATCCCTGGAATAAATCCACCATATTGTTTTAAGTTGTTTGCATATTCAATTGGATTAAATTGTATTGCTGTATAGAAGTAAGTAAAGAAAATAATTAACAGTATATTCATTATTGAATATACCCATACTCCTACATCGCCACTTATAGTAAGATATCTTGTAACCCAGTTTCCAAATCCGCCTCCAATAAAAATAGCTAATGTTTGAGGAAAAGCTAAAATTGAAGTTGAAAATATTACAGGAATTACTCCTGCCATAAGCACTTTTATTGGTATGTGTGTACTTTGACCACCATACATTTTTCTTCCAACAACTCTTTTTGAGTACTGTACAGGTATTCTCCTTTGTCCCTGCTGAATTGCGATAACTCCAGCAATAATTATGATTGCCATAATTAAGAATATTAATATCTCTATGATATTTACTTCCCTAGCTAAAAATTTTGTTATAACTTTGTAAGTTCCACCTGGAAGTCTAGAAACTATTCCCACAAATATAATAAGTGAAATACCATTTCCTATTCCTTTTTCTGTGATTTGTTCTCCTAACCACATTAAGAAAGCTGTACCTGCAGTTAATGTAATTACTACCACTAATATAGAAAGAAAATCATTAGCTATCAAAGCTCTTTTGAAGAATCCAATACTAAATGCTATAGCTTGAACAAGCGCTAACACTACAGTACCATATCTAGTATACTGAGCAATTTTCTTTCTTCCTTCGTCGCCTTCTTTTGCTAATGCTTCAAGTCTTGGTATAGCAATTGTCAACAATTGTATAATGATTGATGCTGTAATATATGGGTAAATATTTAGAGCGAAAATAGTAAAATCTTTAAATGCTCCACCTGACATCAGGTTCATTAAATCTAAAAACCCGCCACCTTGATTTTCAAACATAGCTGCTATTGTATCTCTATTAATACCTGGAACAGGTATGCTAGCTCCTAATCTGAAAATCAAAAGCATTAATAAAGTAAACAAAATTCTTTTTCTCAAATCTGGAATTTTCCATGCATTTCTTAGAGTTGATAACACTTTAAATCACCTCTACCTTTCCCCCTGCAGCCTCTATTTTTTCAGCAGCAGTTTTGCTGAACTTGTTGGCCTTAACAGTGAGTATTTTGTTTATTTCACCATTACCTAATATTTTCACACCATCTTTAAATTTTTTAACTAGACCTGATTCTTTTAACAGTTCAGGTGTTATAACTGCATTTTCATCAAATCTATTCAAATCTTCTATATTTACAATTGCAAAGTCTTTTGCAAATATATTTGTAAAACCTCTTTTTGGTAATCTTCTGTATAATGGCATTTGTCCACCTTCAAAACCTGGTCTCACTTTGCCGCCTGAACGTGAATTTTGACCATCTTGACCTCTACCAGCAGTTTTACCTTGTCCTGTAGCGGTTCCTCTACCTAGTCTTTTTCTTTTTTGATTAAGGCTTCCTCCACCGTTATTTGGTCCTATATCATGAAGTTTCATATACACACCTCCTCTGCTTTATTTGCCTTTATTCTACTATTTCTATCATGTGACTAACTTTAGCTATCATACCTCTGATTTGAGGTGTATCTTCTTTTTCAACTATCTGACCAATTTTTCTTAATCCTAATGCTTCAATAGTTTTTACTTGTTTGTCAAGTCTACCAATTTTACTTTTTGTTAGTTTTATCTTAATCTTAGCCAAGGTAATACCCCCTAACCTAAAATTTCTTCTACTGTTTTACCTCTTAGCTTAGCTACTTCTTCAACAGTCTTTAATTGTGTTAACGCTTGTATAGTTGCATTAACCATGTTTCTAGGATTATTAGAGCCTAAAGATTTTCCTCTTAAATCTCTAATTCCTGCTAATTCAACAACTGCACGAACTGGACCTCCAGCAATTACACCAGTACCTTCATCTGCTGGCTTTAAAAGAACTCTACCCGCACCATATTGTCCTACTGTATCATGAGGAATTGTTGTTCCGATTATTGGTACTTTAATTAAATGCTTTTTAGCATCCTCAATTGCCTTTCTTATAGCATCTGGTACCTCTTGAGCCTTAGCCATACCTACTCCAACGTGGCCATTTTCGTCTCCAACAACAACTAATGCACTAAATCTAAAGTTTCTACCGCCTTTAACAACTTTTGTTACACGGTTAATATTTACTACTCTTTCCTTAATATCTAACTCGCTTGCGTCTATATGTCCTCGTTGCATTTATTCCCCTCCTTCATTAGAATTTCAGACCATTTTCTCTAGCGCCTTCTGCTAGCTCTTTAACTCTACCGTGGTAAATATAGCCACCTCTATCGAATACTACTTCATTGATACCTTTCTCTAAAGCTTTTTTAGCAAGTACTATACCAACTTCTTTAGCTGCTTCTTTATTTCCAGTAGAACTAACTTTTTCTGCAATATCTTTATCTAAAGTTGAAGCCGCAACAATTGTATGTCCTGATAAATCATCAACTATTTGGCCATATATATGCTTAGAGCTTCTAAAAACATTTAGTCTTGGTCTCTCAGGAGTTCCTTGTACTTTGTTTCTAATTCTAAAATGTCTTGTTTTTCTTTTTGCATTCTTATTAATTTTTTTAAGCACTCTTATTCACTCCTTTCCTACTTACCTGTCTTACCTTCTTTACGTCTTACTCTTTCGCCTTCATATCTTATACCTTTACCTTTATATGGCTCAGGCTTTCTTAAATCTCTAATAACAGCAGCATAGTTACCAACTTTCTGCTTATCTATGCCTTTAACAATTATTTTAGTGTTTGAAGGAACCTCTACTTCAATTCCGTCTGGATCTTCCATTTCCACTGGATGTGAAAAACCTAAACTAAGAACTAGTTTTTTGCCCTGCTTTTGAGCACGATATCCTACACCAACAATCTCTAAACCTTTTGAGTATCCTTTTGAAACACCTTCAATCATATTTGCTACAAGGGTTCTTGTTAAACCATGCAATGATTTATGTTTCTTATTATTTGTTGGACGCTCAACTGTTATTTCATTGTCATTAATATTAATATTCATGTCTTTACTAAGCTGCATATCTAAGGTTCCCTTTGGACCTTTAACTACCATATAGTTATTGGCATCAAGATTTACTTCTACTCCACTCGGTATAGATATTGGCATAACACCTATTCTTGACATGGTTGCACCTCCTGTTCCTTATATGTTAAATATTGACTACCATACGTAGCAAAGAACTTCTCCACCAACTTTTTCACTTCTTGCAACTTTATCAGTAATTATACCTTTTGAAGTTGAAATTACTGCTATACCAAGTCCACCAAGTACCCTTGGTATTTCATCTTTTTTAGCATAAACTCTTAAACCAGGCTTAGAAATTCTCTTAAGTCCAGTAATTACTCTTTCGTTGTCTTTACCGTACTTAATTTGAACTCTAATAATACCTTGCTTACCGTCATCTATAACATCATAGCCTTTAACAAAGCCTTCTTGTAATAAGATTTCTGCTATGGCTTTCTTTACATTAGAAGCTGGAATATCAACAGATTCATGTCTTGCGTTGTTGCCATTTCTTATCCTTGTTAACATATCAGCAATTGGATCAGTCATAACCATAAGAGTTTGCCTCCTTTCATTTTCATAATACTCTTACCAGCTTGCTTTTCTTACTCCAGGTATTTCTCCTTTATATGCAAGTTCTCTAAAACATATACGACAAACACCATATTTTCTCAAATATGCATGTGGTCTACCGCATATTTTACATCTACTATAACTTCTAGTGCTAAACTTTGGATTTCTATTTTGTTTAATCTTTAGAGATTTTTTAGCCACTACAATTTTCCCTCCTTCAATTACTTTTTATATGGCATCCCCATAAGTGCTAAAAACTCCTTAGCTTCTTCGTCAGTCTTTGCAGTAGTTACTATAACTATGTCAAGTCCTCTTATTTTATCTATTTTATCGTATTCTATTTCAGGGAAAATCAATTGTTCTTTAACACCTAGCGCATAATTACCTCTACCATCAAAAGACTTTGTAGATACTCCTCTAAAGTCTCTAATTCTTGGTATTGCTACATTTACTAGTTTGTCTAAGAAATTATACATATTTTGTCCTCTTAAAGTAACTTTGCATCCAACAGACATACCTTCTCTTACTTTAAAGT
The DNA here is from genome assembly GCA_030625765.1 of Thermohalobacteraceae bacterium. GTDB lineage: Bacteria > Bacillota > Clostridia > Tissierellales > VENL01 > DAOUQG01. Next base: position 15,846 of record DAOUQG010000030.1, read on the forward strand.
TCGAAACTGATTTTTTTGCCTTAGTTACAACTGGTTTTTGACCTGTAATTAGAGCCAACTCTTGTACAGCTGCTTCCAATGATTTTGGGTTTTCTCTTGCTTCACCAATGCCCATGTTTAAGTTGATTTTTTCTAACTTAGGTACTTCCATAATGTTTTTATATTTGAATTTTTCCATAAGCGCTGGAACTACTTCATTTTTATATTTTTCTTGTAATCTTGAAGTCATAGTTGTACCTCCTTTCAACAGATAGTGCTTAATCTAAAACCTCTCCACATTTTTTACACACTCTAACCTTCTCACCATTTTCTAAAACTTTATGACCTATTCTAACTGCCTTCTTATCCTTGCTACAATAATGCATTACATTAGATACATCAATAGAACCTTCTTGATGAATTATTCCTCCTTGCTGTACCTTTTGAGAAGGTTTTTTATGCTTAGTTAACATGTTCACACCTTCAACTATAACTCTATCTTTTTTAGGAATAGCAGTTAACACTTTTCCTTTTTTACCTTTATCTTTTCCAGCAATAACCACTACCATATCACCTTTTTTAACGTGCATAGTTACACCTCCTCCTATAATACTTCAGGTGCTAGTGAAATTATTTTCATAAAATTCCCTGCTCTCAACTCTCTTGTTACAGGTCCAAAAATACGAGTCCCAACAGGTGTTTTATCTTCTTTTATTATCACAGCAGCGTTCTCATCAAATTTTATATAGCTGCCATCATCTCTTCTAACGCCTTTGCATGTTCTTACAATTACAGCTTTAACAACTTCTCCTTTTTTAACAACACCACCAGGCGTTGCATTTTTAACAGAAGCTACTACAATATCTCCAACATTAGCATATCTTCTATTAGTTCCACCGAGAACTTTTATTACCATTAGTTCCTTAGCTCCTGAATTATCAGCTGCTTTTAAACGAGTTTGAACTTGAACCATTGTGTACCCTCCCTTCGGAAACTATAAGGATTATTTTGCCTTTTCAACAATATCAACTAATCTCCATCTCTTTTGACTACTTAAAGGTCTAGTTTCCATGATTTTTACCGTATCACCAATTCTGCACTCATTCTTTTCATCATGGACCTTGAATTTTGTTGTTCTTTTTACTTGCTTTTTATATATAGGATATGAAACTAATGTTTCAACTGAAACAACTATTGTCTTATCCATTTTATCGCTAACAACTTTTCCAACTCTAACTTTTCTGTTGCCTCTTTCCATGTGGCTTAGTCCTCCTTTCTGGAACTGTTAAGCTTGCATTTCATTTAATTCTCTTTCTCTCACAACAGTTTTTACTCTAGCAATATCTTTTCTAACAGCCTTAATTCTCATTGGGTTGTCAAGTTGACCGGTAGCTAATTGAAATCTTAAATTAAATAGCTCTGATTTCAACTCAGCTAATTTATCATTTAATTCTTTTGTCGTCATATCTCTTAATTCTTTAGTTTTCATTAGCTTCACCACCCTCTTCTATCTCATCTTGGCGAGTGACAAATTTGCATTTTATTGGTAGCTTATGTGATGCCAGTCTCATTGCTTCTCTTGCAACTTCTTCAGGAACACCTGACATTTCAAACAAAAGTCTACCTGGTTTCACTACAGCTACCCAATACTCAGGAGAGCCTTTACCTTTACCCATACGTGTTTCAGCAGGTTTCTTTGTAACAGGCTTATCTGGGAAAACTTTTATCCAAATTTTACCGCCTCTTTTAATATATCTAGTCATAGCTCTTCTTGCAGACTCTATTTGATTTGATGTTATCCAAACAGGTTCTAATGCTTGTAAGCCATAATCTCCATAAGCAAGCTTATTTCCACGAGTTGCTTTGCCTCTCATTCTTCCTCTTTGAACCTTACGATGCTTTACTCTTTTAGGCATTAACATTTTTATTTCCTCCTTCCTACATTACTACTTTCTTGCCTGATTGCCTTTTTGTTCTACCTTTTTAGTAGGAAGAACTTCACCTTTATATATCCATACCTTTACTCCTAATTTACCATAAGTTGTATTAGCTTCG
>DAOUQG010000063.1 GCA_030625765.1 Thermohalobacteraceae bacterium
CGAATAGCTGATTAATAGTATCTATTTTCCCTCTGCTCCAAGCAACTTCAATAGCATGTCTTATAGCTCTCTCAACTCTACTTGGAGTAGTGTTGAATTTTTTCGAAATATTAGGATAAAGCTGTTTTGTAACTGCACTTAATAATTCAATATTTTCAACTACCATTCCAATAGCTTCTCTTAAATAAAGATAACCTTTAATATGAGCAGGCACTCCAATTTCATGAATTATATTAGTTATTTAGCCTCCATGCTTTTAGCAGCAGCTCTTGGGTTAACTAACTGAGTATATATTTCTGGTTGTCTTCTCTTAGTCACTTTTGTTGGTGCAGTTCCGGTAACTTGTCTAATTCTTTTCATGAATATTTCAAAATCAAAAGGTTTTACAACATAATAATCTGCACCTAAATTAATTGCTCTTTGAGTAATTTTGTCTTGTCCTACAGCAGATAATACTATAATTTTCGGGAATTTGTCCAAATTAACTGAATTTAACTTCTCTAAAACTCCGAGTCCATCTAGTTGTGGCATAATAATATCTAATACAAGAACATCAGGTAAAGTTTCAGCAACTAAATCTACCGCTTCAAGTCCATCTTTCGCAACTCCTACAACCTCTACGTCATTTTGATTTGATAAATATTCACTTAAAATACTACAAAAATCTTTGTTATCATCCGCTATTAACACTCTAATTCTTTGGTTATTCAATTTATTACCCCCCTGAAAAAACAATTTTCAATTTTTATCAATCATTTATTATATTTATATTCGATAAATGTTATTTATTTCCTCCTTTTGATGTTAAATTTAGTAAATTTTTTTATTAATAAGTAAAAAAAGAGATATGTATTTTATCTCATATCTCAAAATATTATATAAATTGTTAATTTGCGCTTGCTAAACTCTTTTTGTCATAAAGTGATATACCAGCTTGCTTTAACATCCAATTAATATATATTCCATAGCCTTTTGTTGGATCATTTACAAAAACATGAGTTACAGCACCGATTATTTTTCCATCCTGTATAATTGGACTTCCACTCATGCCTTGAACAATTCCTCCAGTTTTATTCAATAATTCCTTGTCTACAACTTTTATAACCATGCTTTTTTGCTTTGGATATCCTTGAGGATCAATATTAATTATTTCTATATCATATTTTTCTATTACATTATCTTCAATTGTACATAAAATATATGCTTTTCCTATTTTAACTTCGTTTTGAAGTCCAATTGGTAGTGATTTTCTAGATATCAATTCTTTATAATTTTCTTTAATTACCCCATAAATTCCAAATTGACAGTTTTTTTTAATAGCACCTACATAGTCACTTGAGTCTAAAAAAATACCTCTTAATTCACCTGGTTCTCCTTTTTTACCTTGCTCGATTGAAGCTATTTTTGCTTTTAATACTTCACCATCTTTAATTGGCATCAAAGCACCTGTATCAATATCTGTGATTCCATGTCCAAGAGCACCAAATATCTTACTTTCTGGATGATAAAATGTTAACGTTCCTATTCCAGCTGTTTTATCTCTTACCCATAAACCTAGTCTATAGCAATTATCCTGATTACTCTTAACTGGTTTTACATGTGTTATAAATTCATGATTATTTCTCTCCAAAGTTATTTTAACCTTTTTTTCACCAATTTTATTTAGTAATTGTATTACATGTTCAGCATCTATAACTTCAGTATCATTAATATTAGTTATAACGTCCCCAATTTTTATTCCAGCGTCAATTGCTGGACAATGTTTATTACCATCAATACCAATAATATTATCAGATAAAGCGACTACTAGAACACCCTTTGTTTTTAATTTGACCCCAATAGTATTACCGCCAGGGACAAGATGAATATTATTAACAACATTAATATTAACGTTCTTTACAGGAATAAATCCAAACAGTTTAAACTCTAATTTTGCATTTCCATTGTTTATAGTTTCAAATTCATACGAATTTTTTACACTAACCTTTAGACTATTCTTATCATTATCTTTATCAATAAAGTGGAGTATTTTATTAGCATGTTCATTTTCATCATTTGAAAGCTTAACAGTAAAAGGAAAAAGAACATCAATAGTTTTATTTTGACCTTTAAAAATGTCTATTTGTGAAGGGAATATAATAATATTATAGATTTGCACAAAATATACTATGAAAACTACTAATGTGATTAAACAAATAATACAAGAATTTTTGCTGAATTTTTTCAAAAATTATCACACTCCTAATTTCCCATTTACTTTTTTTCCCTTCATCAAATATGCTGTTTAACGTTAATTTAGCCTTTTTTAAAGCTATTTATTCTGCTTAAATATTTATTAATATGTTAATCAAATTCATTATTGCCGAATTATAGAACGCAAAATTGATATATTTTGAAATTTTAAAAGGTTTCGTAAATAACCCTTTTTTTTGCATAAAAAAAACCATCCTAATTTTAATAGGATGGTTTTTCAAGAATTGGTACTACAACCATTTTTGTTTTATATTCTTTGACATATCAAGCATTTCCTTTGCATGCTGTTTAGTAGTATCAGTTAAATCTACTCCTCCAAGTAATCTTGATAATTCAACTATTCTATTTTCTTGGCTTAATTTAATAATTTTTGTACTTGTTTTACTGTCAATAATTTGCTTATCAATCAGAAAATGAGTATCACCCATCGCAGCAATTTGTGGCAAATGAGTTATACAAAGAATCTGATGTGTTACTGATATTTGATCAATTTTTTCTGAGATAATTTGAGCTGTTCTTCCACTAATTCCCGTATCAATTTCATCAAAAATCAAAGTTGATATATTATCCACATGTGCTAAAATTGTCTTAAATGCTAACATTATTCTAGACATTTCTCCACCTGAGACAATTCTTGATAATGGTTTTAAAGGTTCTCCGATATTTGTAGATATCATAAATTCAATTTTGTCAATACCATTTTTTGTATATTTGTCATAACAATCAAATTTAATTTTAAATGATACATTAGGCATATTAAGATCTTCTAATTCTTTTGTTATATCTTTTTCAATTTGTAATGCAATTTTCTTTCTCTCGATTGTTAGATTATTGCAATTTGAATATATACTTTTTTCTATTTCAAATATCTTGTCTTTAATTGTATTGATTTCTTTTTCACTATTTATTATAAATTCTAGTTCAGAAGTAATTTCATCTCTATATTGTAGTATTTCTTCAATTGTATTGCCATATTTTCGTTTTAAATTATTAATCAGATCAATTCTATCTTCAATTATTCTTAGTCTCTCTGAATCATATTCAACATTATCTCCATAATCTCTCAAATCACGAATAATATCATGTAATTGAAATATTGTAGCATCAAAAGAATCTTTATAAGATTGTAAATTAATATCTAAATTTGCAATCTTACTTAAAACACTAGAAATTGAGTTGAGTTGATCAAGAACCGAAGTATTATTATAATCACTCGAATTCATAACCTCAGTAACATTAAATAAATCTTTTTTAATTTTCTCTGCATTTCCTAAAAGCTTATAATCATGTTCTAGTTCTTCTTCTTCGCCTATTTTTAGAGATGCATTATTTATTTCATCAATTTGAAATTTTAATAAATCAATTTTTCTTTCTCTTTCTTTCTCATCATACTCATAATCTTTCAATTTATTCTTAAATGATATAATTTTATTATAATCTTTTAAAATCTTATCTTTTAAAATAAAAGTATTTTTCTTTCCTAATAAATCTATAAAATCCACATGGTTATCAGTATTTAAAAGTGATTGATGCTGATGCTGACCATGAATATCTATAAGGTTACTAGTTATTCTTTTTAGCATATTTAATGTAACTGTTCTTCCGTTTACTCTCGATATGCTTCTACCTGAAGTATAAATTTCTCTAGTAATTAATAATGTATTATCATTCTCTATTTCTATTCCGTATTCCTTTAGAATTTCTGACGTTTCTGTAGATTTATCCAATAAAAATACTGCTTGTACTACAGAAGACTCTGAGCCAGTTCTAATGAATTCTTTGTTAGCTCTTTCTCCTAAAATCAAACTTACTGCATCAATAATTATAGATTTACCAGCACCAGTTTCTCCAGTTAGAACATTAAATCCATTACTAAATCGAATATTTGCATTATTAATAATAGCAAAATTCTCAATATTAAGCTCAAGAAGCATTACTATACCTCCAATTAGTCTAAAATGTTGTTAAACATATCTACTATATCGCTTATTTTGTCAATATTACTGATAGCAACAAAAACTGTATCATCTCCAGCAATAGTACCAACTATTTCCTCCATACCAAGTGAATCTATAGCTGAAGCAGAAATTTGAGCTGCTCCTGACAAAGTTTTAATTACTAATAAATGTCCTGCTACATTTATTGAAATAATTGAATTTTTAAATATTTTTATTAGTCTCTCTGTTGTTCCCTCTTGATTATGTCCCATTGGAGCATATTTGTACTTTCCAGTTTTAGACAGAACCTTTACTAATCTTAATTCTCTAATGTCTCTTGATACTGTAGCCTGAGTAACTTCTATTCCTTCTTGCTTTAAACGTTCTGATAACTCTTCTTGAGTTTCAATTTCATAAGTCTCAACAATATCCAAGATTCTCGCATGTCTAGAGTATTTCTTCATCATTATCCCCCTCGATAACCTTTTATTTCTGTTTTCTTCTAGTTTTCAAATGAACTAAGTTAAAAGCTTAAATTAAACTTTCAACATTTCTATTATATCAAATGAAAAAATATAAAAAAACACCTATTTTCAAAAAATTATAAAAACTTCCAAATCTCATAAGTAAAATTACCCTCTTATGAAGATACTAAGTGACTTACAACTGATGAAGAAACTAAGTGATAAACACCTGGTGAAGAAACTAAGTGATAAACACCAAATCAAGATTTGGGTTTCCTACTTAAAATCAAGATTTGTGTAATCTACTTATTTTGTAATTGATTAAGGTAAGAAGTGATGTATATGATTCACGACTGATGAAGAAACTAAGTGATCAACACAAAATCAAAGATTTTGGTTGCCTACTTATCAGGTAATTATTCCAATCCAAGCATCATGTGCTTTCATTACTTTTTGTGCATTGCGAGCAAGGCATGTTGCTTAATCTGAAAGAAATGCTATCTAAAAATTTGCAAAAAAGAATGACGCATGGCAAACGTCATTCTATCTTATTTTTATATTATTTAACCTGTTATATATCTTTTTTTATTCGTTAATCAACTACTGTTATTCTTCGAAGGTTCCTTTAACTTTTACTTCGCCATTTTGTATCATTACCTGTCCCATTGCAATAACTGTAACAATATCCATACTATGTTTATCCAGTACAACTATATCAGCATCATTATTTTCTTTTATATAACCTTTTTTAATAAGCTTCAAAATATTAGCAGGATTTGAGGTAATTACTTTTAAAGCATCTTCAATTTCTACGTTTTCTTCTATTATAGCATCCTTTACTTCTTTATATAACGAAGTAACCTTTCCTATGCCTAAGCCGACAAAATTGCCATGTTCATTAAATGAAGGCAGACTACCTTGTCCATCTGAACTAAATGTAATATTGTTTATTGATACTCCATTATCTAATAGCATTTTTAGTCTACTGCTGCATTTAGAGCTTTTTGATTTAGATTTCTCTTTTACTGTACTTGTTGTAAAATCAATAAAGCCACCATTTAAAGCAAATTCTATTCCAGCTTTAAATAATTCTTCACTTCTACCAATATGAGTTGGTAAAAACTGAGTTATAGGGATTTCTGTGTCTTTAACTATTCTTTCAAGGAAATCTAGCTTCCTTTTACCACTCCCCATATGAATATTTACAACTCCACCTTTCCCAGATAAAATTCCACCTACTCTAGCTTCTGATGCTACTTTTAAGATTTCTTCAAAAGTTGGTTGTGAAGATCTATGATCAGATAATGCAATTTCTCCAACTCCAATTATATTTTCTATTAAAATAATATCATCTTGTATACTTCCTGTTACTGTCCTCACAGGTACTTGATAAGAACCTGTATGAGCATAGCACGTAATCCCTTCTTCTCTTAATGCTCTTGCCTTAGCTAGCAAGTTTGACATAGTTCTAGTAGTTCCATCAGTACCTAAAACTCCAATAACAGTTGTAACTCCACCAGTAGTAATATCAGTTAATTGTATTTCTGGAGTTCTAGTTTTATAACCTCCTTCTCCTCCTCCACCAACTATATGAACATGGGAATCTATAAACCCTGGAACTACCAGTTTATCAGTAGCATCTATAACTTCAATATTTACAAAATCCTCTGGTATATTTATGCTATCAGCAATATAACCTATCTTATCACCTGTAATTAAAATATCTTTTTTCCCAATATAATCTGGAGAGTAAACTTCTCCGTTTTTTATTAACTTTAACATTCCATTTCACCTTCCATAACATCATTAATATTTATTTAAAAAAATTATTCATGGCTATGTTATAATTTTGAATCCTATGGACATAATATTAATAATTCCCAATCAAAAACCCCTTTATATGTACTGTTGAGAGTAGTCCTTCCCCCAAAGCCTACTCTCTTTTTCTTTGTTGCTTCTTCATTTCTTCAATACAACTTCTAATTTTTTTCATTATTCTTTTATCTCTTTTTTGAATTTCATAAAAGTATTTCTTTATATCATTCTCAAAAGGAATAGGTTCACCAAAAGCAATCTTCTCTAAAGCTCCTCTTACTTTATCAATAGCAACCCTTTCCTCATCCGTATGATGATAACTAATTAAATGAAAGATTGTCATACCTAAAGCTTCTACAATACTATTTTCATTATATGCTTTATCATTGTCTCTCTCTGGTAGTTTACTCACATCAAATATATGAGCATGTTCACTGTTTTTCTCAGTAGTATCTAAAACGCTTTTTGCATAATCTACCAAGCAATTACTCCCTTTGCACCCACCACAGTTCTTATCTCCTAAACATACATTTTCTATAGCCTCTTTAATATCATGTTTTTGAATATATAATGTTACTGCTGACTCCTGCAAAAGTGTTTTTTGTTGTTTTCCTATTTCTTTAACTATTCTACTCAATAATAAAAATACAATTGCACTTAAAATAATTATGAATAAAATAATATTAATAACTGTTAAATACTTGGATGGAACTGTTTGTACAAGCTTTAATATTCCGAAAAAAATAAAAACACCTGAAGAAATTAGCTTGATCGCAATTTCTGGTACCTTTTCCCCTATCTTTCTTCCAACAAAAATTCCTACCCCACTTGTCATTATCATTCCAGAAACAGTCCCTAGTAAAATAAAAATAGGAAATTGTGCATCTGTAGATAATGTCATAGCAGTAAGTTGTGTTTTATCTCCTAACTCTCCAATAAAAAACGCCAGAGCAACTGTTAGAACTGGACCAAAATTGTTTTGATTACTATTTTCATCATCTTCATCTAATTTTAAAGCCCATAGCCCAAATCCTACAAAAGCAAATCCTGCGATTATTTGAATTGCATTTAATGGAACAAAACTAGATAGATATGATCCTAAAAGAATAGCTAGTCCGTGATTTATTAGTGAACCTAAAAAAACTCCTAGTAGTACTTTTTTAGCGTTATATTGTGTTGCAAATGTCATAGCTAATATTTGAGTCTTATCACCCATTTCAGCAATAAAAATAAAAATAAATGCCTTAATAAATTCACTAATCATAATTTCCCTCCAATTTTTTCTAATTAACTGTTTCTTTGAAATTGTAGTTTTAAAAACATATGATAGTATGTCCAAAATAATAAATTACAATATATGTATAAGAAAAACAACGATTTGAGATATATACCAATGATACTGAAAGCTTTCATATGCAATAAATAAAAAACAATAATTTCAGGCTTACAAACATATTAATTTGATATACTAACTAAATTTCCTTTTAATTTTCTTAGTGAACTCGTTTGATGAAGAAACTAAGTGACTTACTCAAAATCAAAGATTTTGGCAGTCTACTTATACCTAAGGCTAAACATCGATGCTTAGGCAGGAGATTCTTCTCCCACCTAAGTAAGGAAAGTTGTAACACCCACTTATAGAAGTGAGTGTCTAATGATTTTAGATAAAAAAAGAAACTGAAATTAGTTTCATTTTTTAATTGTATATGATTTTATAATTTGTGTAATATATTTCATAGTCTTGTCTATTGCATCAGAATAATTTATCTTTTTATTAATAATCTTCTGAAGTATCCCTTGATACACCAATAAAGTCATTTCATTTATATCATCTTTATCGTCTTCTTTAATAAAACCTTCATCAACACAACCTTCAAGTAATGTTGTACTTCTATCATATATATCATGTTTAAGAAGCATAGTTGATATATCCTTAGGCTGCTTACCTAAATCCTCTGGGAATAATTTATAATACTCTTCTACATAATTTTCCAACGAATTATCAAGCTTTGCAAAAAAAATAGCATAGTATATTTCAGGCTTATTAAAGGAATAATGGCAAAAACAGTTCCATATTGCTAAATGTCTTTCTAATGCATTCTCACTATTTTCAATAAACCGATGTAAGTTTAGAGAATATTCCTTGACATACCTCATTGCAGCAAAAAAAATTAAGTGGTCTAAATTTTTAAAATAATTGTATAATGTTGCGCTGTTATATCCAGCAATATCTGCTACCTTTCGAATAGTTATTGATTGTATTCCTTCTTCTTCAATAATTTTCGCAGCTGCATCAATAAAGTAAGACATAATTCTATTCCTCTGAATTGATTTTTTCTCCATTTCTTCACCAACTTAGTTTTTGAATTTAAAATAATCATATTTATATTTTACTAATATTTTTAATTAATATATTCAATACTATTATAGAAACAAGTATTAAATATTACCATTTATTTTTTCATAATAACACAATTTTTTTCCTTTGACAATGCAATTTAGATTTTTGCTTGTGTTTGTCTTGTGAAAATAATATTTTTTGAGTTTCTTTAGAAAGTTTGATTTTATCTATGCTTCACAGTTGGAAAAATCAAGATAGTTAATCATGATTGATTTATAATCATGATTATGCTATAATATTGTTAATTTCCTGTCAATTAAAATAATCTTTCATTTAAGAAAGGAGTGTAAATTATGAAACTAGAATTAGGAAATTTTTATGTAAAGGATATTGTTTTCGGTGATGAAACATCTTTTAACAATGGAATTCTTACTATAAATAAAGAAGAAGCTTTATCTGTAGTTAAAGAGGATGAGCATATCACTGAAGCAGATTTGGTTATTGTTAACCCTGGAGATAAGGTTCGTTTGGTTCCCGTAAAGGAAGCTATTGAGCCAAGATGCAGAGTATCAGGTGGTGCTGTTTTCCCAGGAGTTACTGGTAAATTAATTCAGGCTGGTAACGGAAGAACTCATGCTTTAAAGGATTGTAGTGTCTTAGTTGTTGGAAAACACTGGGGAGGCTTTCAAGATGGTTTGATTGATATGAGTGGAGAAGGTGCAAAATATACTTATTTCTCTCAACTAAAAAACATTGTTCTTGTTGCAGACACTGATGAAGACTTCGAAAAGAGAGAACAACAAAAGAAAAATCATGCATTAAGATGGGCTGGAATGAGATTATCTGAATACATTGGTAACTGTGTAAAGGATTTAGAGCCTGAAGAGGTTGAAACATATGAGTTAGAACCAGTTATTAAGCGTTCTGAAGAAGTAGCAAAGCTACCTTCTGTTGTATTAGTTATGCAACCTCAGTCTCAAATGGAGGAGTCAGGATATAACGACTTAGCATATGGATGGGACTGTAACCACATGGTGCCAACATTTATGCATCCAAATGAAGTTTTAGATGGTGCTATGATTTCAGGAAGCTTTATGCCTTGTTCATCAAAATGGTCAACATATGACTTTCAGAATTTCCCAACAATTAAGAGACTTTTCAAAGAGCATGGTAAAACACTAAACTTCTTAGGTGTTATCATGTCTAACCTAAATGTTGCTTTAGAGCAAAAGGAAAGGTCTGCTCAATTTGTTGCTCAAATAGCGAAATCATTAGGTGCTGATGGCGCAATAGTGGCAGAAGAAGGATACGGTAATCCAGATGCTGACTTTATTGCTTGCATTGTTGCTTTAGAAGATGCTGGAGTTAAAACTGTTGGTCTTACAAATGAATGTACAGGTAGAGATGGAGCTTCTCAACCTCTAGTAACATTAGATGAAAAAGCAAATGCAATCGTTTCCTGTGGTAACGTATCTGAATTAATAAAACTTCCACCAATGGAAACAGTTATTGGAGAACTTCAATCATTAGCACGTGATGGTTTGTCAGGTGGCTGGGAAGATGATGAAATTCTTGGACCTTCTGTTAAAGAAGATGGAACAATTATCATGGAAAATAATGCTATGTTCTGTGGAGACCAAGTAGTGGGATGGTCAACTAAAACAATGAAGGAATTTTAAGGAGGTGGAATAAATGAAAAAGGCTATATTATATTTAAATCAATTCTTTGGTCAAATTGGTGGAGAAGATAAAGCTGACTTTGCTCCAGTTATTGAAGAAGGTTTAATTGGTCCAGCAGCTGAGCTTAACAAAAAATTAGAAAATGCAGAAGTAACTCATACAATCATATGCGGAGATAACTTTATGGGTTCAAAGCAAGATGAAGCTGTTGAAACAATTCTTAACTTTTTAGAAGATAAAGAATTTGATATCTTCTTTGCAGGACCAGCTTTCCAAGCAGGAAGGTATGGAAATGCTTGTGGCGTTATTTGTAAGGCTGTAAAAGAAAAATTTGGTGTGCCAGTTGTATCTTCTATGCATATTGAAAACCCTGGCGTAGAAATGTTTAGAAAAGACGTATACATTTTCCAAGGTGGACATAGTGCTGCAAAAATGAGAAAAGATGTAAAAACAATGGCTACTTTTGGGGATAAAATTCTAAGTGGCGAAAAACTTTTACCTGCTGAAGAAGAAGGATATTTCCCAAGAGGAATAAGACATCAGGTTTGGCTAGAATCTAAAAAGCCAGCGTCAGATAGAGTTGTAGAAATGCTTGTTAAAAAGCTAAATGGAGAAGAGTTTGAAACTGAGCTTCCAATACCAAAAGCAGATAGAGTTCCTATAGCATCTCCAGTCAAAGATTTAAGCAAAGCAACTATTGCTATAGTAAATACAGGTGGTATTGTTCCAGTAGATAACCCTGATAGAATTCAATCAGCTTCAGCTACTAGATGGGGTAAATATGATGTTTCTAACATGGAAAGATTAAAAGGCGGTGAATTCAAAACTATTCATGCTGGTTTTGACCCTGCAGCTGCTGATGCAAATCCTAATGTAATTGTACCTTTAGATGCATTAAGAGCATATGAGAAAGAAGGAAAAATTGGCAAGGTACATGAATACTTCTATACAACTGTTGGAACTGGTACTACTCAAGCAGAAGCTGCAAGAATGGGTAAAGAAATAGTTGAACATCTTAAAGAAGCAAATGTGGATGGAGTTATAATGGTTTCCACCTGAGGTACTTGTACACGTTGCGGTGCAACGATGGTTAAAGAAATAGAAAGAGCTGGATTCCCTATAGTTCAAATGGCTAATCTAGTTCCAGTTGCTAAAACTGTTGGTTCAAACAAAATAGTACCTACAATATCAATTCCATACCCACTTGGTGATCCAAATACTCCTGAAGAACAACAATGGAAATTACGTTATCATAGAGTAGGAGTTGCACTTGATGCATTAACTATGGATGTACAAGAGCAAACAGTATTTGATGTAAAATTCTAATGATGTAGCTCTCCCTTTTAAAAACTTAATTCAGATGGAGTTTTTTAACTCCACCTGAATTATTCCTCTTAATAAAATTCTAAATGACTTACAATTAACCGTAGATTTGTATAATTCGATGAAGAAACTAAGTGATCAACATCTGATGAAAAAACTAAGTGATAAACACCAAATCAAGATTTGGGTTTCCTACTTAAAATCAAAAATAAGATTTGAGTTGTCTACTTATGCTTATATTTACTCCCACTTATATGCCTTGTCCTTTTAGTGTAAATAACTTACTGATATATTGCCGTATTTTTACATTAGTAGTAGTTTTCAACTGTAGATTATTGTGAAAAAACAAGGAGGTAACTTGATGAAAAAAAACAGAGTCTTTTATATATCATTATTTGTAGTAGGTATTATAGCTCTATGGGGTATTATCGTCCCAGAAAGTCTAGG
>DAOUQG010000166.1 GCA_030625765.1 Thermohalobacteraceae bacterium
TAAAAGAAAAGAGGTGTGAAGTGTGAATAAAGTTACTATAACTATAGATAATCAACAAGTAAAGGTGAACGAAGGTATTACAGTTCTTGAAGCAGCAAGAGAATTAGGAATAGATATACCAACGCTTTGTTACTTGAAAGATATAAATGAAGTTGCTGCATGTAGAATGTGTCTAGTTGAAGTAAAAGGATCTAGAAACCTTCAAGCATCATGTGTAATAAAAGTATCAGAAGGTATGGAAATAAAAACAAATACTAAGAAAGTTAGAGAAGCTAGAAAAGCGAATCTTGAATTAATACTTTCAAACCATGATAGAGAATGCTTAACATGTGATAGAAACGGAAATTGTGAATTACAAACATTATCAGATGAGCTTGGCGTAAAGGATATCCCATTTGAAGGAGAAAAAACATGTAAACCAGTTGATACATCATCTCCATCAATAGTAAGAGACGCTAATAAATGTATACTTTGCGGAAGATGTGTTAGTGTATGTGAAAAAGTTCAAACAGTAGGAGTTTTAGGATTTAGAGATAGAGGATTTGAAACTACAGTAGGTCCTGCATTTGAGAAAGGTATTGGGGAAGTACCTTGTATCAATTGTGGACAATGTATAGCAGTATGTCCAGTTGGGGCACTAAGAGAAAAGAACAATCTTGATTATGTTTGGGATGCAATAGAAGATGAGAAAAAACATGTAGTAGTACAAACAGCACCAGCAGTAAGAGCAGCACTAGGTGAAGAATTTGGACTACCAATGGGTACAAGAGTAACAGGAAAAATGGCAGCTGCATTGAAGAGACTTGGTTTTGACAAAGTATTCGATACAGATTTTGCAGCTGACTTAACAATAATGGAAGAAGGATATGAGCTATTAGGAAGAATAAATAATGGTGGAACGCTTCCGATGATAACATCATGCTCACCTGGTTGGATAAAATTCTGTGAGCATTATTTCCCAGAATTTATAGATAATCTATCAACATGTAAATCACCACAACAAATGATGGGAGCTGTAATAAAGTCATACTATGCAGAGAAAAATAACATAGCACCAAAAGACATAGTAGTAGTATCAGTGATGCCATGTACAGCTAAAAAATTCGAGTCAGGTAGAGAAGAGCTCTCTGTAAAGGGAATACAAGATGTAGACTATGCAATAACAACAAGAGAATTAGCAAAAATGATAAAAGAAGCAAGAATAGATTTCGTAAATCTACCAAATGAAGACTTTGATGATGTATTAGGAGAATCAACAGGGGCAGCAGTAATATTTGGAGCAACTGGTGGAGTAATGGAAGCAGCACTAAGAACAGTAGCAGAAGTAGTAACAGGAAAAGAACTAGAAAAAATAGACTTCGAACAAGTAAGAGGAACAGAAGGAATAAAGGAAGCAGAAATACAGTTAGGAGATATAGCAGTAAAAGTAGCAGTAGCACATGGAACAGGGAATGCGAGAAAGCTATTAGAACAAGTGAAATCTGGCGAAAAAGAATATCATTTTATAGAAGTAATGGGATGTCCAGGAGGATGTGTAGCAGGTGGAGGACAACCACATGTTAGTGCAAAAGATAGAATGACAAAGAATGTTATGGCAGAAAGAGCAAAAGCATTATATGATGAAGATGAAGCAAAAACAATAAGGAAATCTCATGAAAATCCAATGATTAAGAAAATATATGAAGAATATTTAGGAGAGCCAAATGGGCATAAATCTCATGAGCTTCTTCATACTCATTATGTTAAGAGAGGTCAATATCTTTAAAATATAAATAAAAATTCAATATAAAAGAGATCTTAATTGTAAGGTCTCTTTTAATTTATGGAAATAAAAAATGGGTTATGCAATTTAAAATTAATAAACTAGATCTAAATTTATAAGGGATTATTAATCTCTAATATAGAGAACTAGTATAGCAAAATCTGTTATAAATAACTATTTATAAAATAGATTAGTATCATTTAATAAGACTTTATATATAATGACTATCTTTTTGAAAACTTAAAAGGACTATTGTGAAATAGATAGATGTATTGTTATAATTAATTGTGACATACTGTGAATGAAGGTTTAGTTATAGTATAAGATTAATAAAATATATAAGTAGGAGTGATTAAATTGTTAATAGAAAAATCAGTAAGAGATTTTATTGAGGCTGTAGCGAGCAAAGCACCAGCGCCAGGTGGTGGAAGTGTAGCTGCTTTAACAGGTAGTTTAGGTTCAGCACTAACAGCTATGGTTGGAAATTTAACAATAGGAAGAAAGGCTTATGAAGCTCTTGATGAAATAACAAAGAGTAAGTTAGATAAAAACCTTGATAAAGCAAATAACCTTGTAGAAAGATTAAATCACCTAGTGGATGAAGACACTAAATCATTTAATGGTGTTATGGCTGCTTTTAAGATGCCAAAAGAAACAGAAGAGGAAAAATCTAATAGAAGTAAAGCTATACAAGAGGCTACTAAGGAAGCCTTAGAAGTTCCGCTAGAAACAGCAAAAAAGTGTTTAGAGGTGATAAGACTCCAAAAAGCTTTTGCTGAATTTGGAAACAAAAATGCTATAACAGATGTAGGAGTAGGGGCATTACTTGGTTATGCTGGGTTAGAAGGTGCATTATTTAATGTCAAGATTAACTTATCGGGAATAAAGGATATAGAGTATGTTGAAAAGATTAATAATGAATGTGAAGAAATAATAAATGAAGGAAACAATTTAAAAGAAGAAGTCCTTAAAATAGTATATAGCAAATTATAAGGAAAAATCTTTCTTAAATATGCAAATATATTTAAAAATATATAAAAGGGCTCATAATATGTGAGGCTCTTTTTTATGTAAATTAAACAAGAATATAAAATGTTGTGAGCAGTGAAAAGTATATGCTGATATCAATAACAACGCAGTGTAATATTATGATCAAAAATTTTCTGATTATGAATATTATTTAAAAGAACTTTCTATTTATGAAAGAAATTTTTAGAGTGAACTTATTTGATGAAGAAACTAAGTGACTTACTCAAAATCAAAGATTTTGGCAATCTACTTATAGTTAAAGCTAAACATCGATGCTTAGGTAGGAGATTCTACTCTTACCTAAGCAGGGAAAGTTGAAATAGCCACTTATAGAAGTAAGTGGCTATTGATTTTAGATTAAGAAGCACAAAAAGAAAATAACGATATATAAATAAGAAGACTTATAGAATAAGAAAACAAAATATTGAAAAAATATTAATACTAATATTATTGTAAAAATACTTATCCTATACTTTCCTCCAAGATTTAATGATAATACATATAAATTTCAAAAAGATTTTAATGATTTTATTAACTATTATGATAGAATAATAATTATGACAGAGGGCAAGAAATCTCATGTGAAATACTGAACCAACTAACAAAAAAGGAGGATAGGATTATCTATCAACAAAAGAAGAGAATTATATAGATAGTGTAAAAATGTATATTAAAATATTAAAGAGGGAGAGAAATAAACATGGAAAAAAGCTTTTTAGAAAAAACATTCAAGCTAAGTGCTCATAATACTAATGTAAGAACAGAGATTCTTGCAGGTATTACAACCTTTATGACAATGGCGTACATATTAACTATAAACCCATTAACATTATCGGACGCAGGCATGAATTTTGGAGCAGTGTTTACTGCAACTGCATTATCAGCGATTATAGCCACATTAGTAATGGCTTTATATGCTAACTATCCATTTGCCCTAGCTCCAGGTATGGGACTCAATGCATTTTTTGCATATACAGTAGTAATCCAAATGAAATATTCATGGGAATTTGCATTAACTGCTGTACTTATAGAAGGTATTATCTTTATAATTTTAACTTTCTTTAACGTAAGAGAAGCAATTGTTAAGGCTATACCAATAAATTTAAAGCATGCAGTTTCAGTTGGGATAGGACTTTTTATTGCATTTATAGGACTTTCAAAGGCTGGAATAGTTACAACTGGTAAATCAATTACTCCTGATGGAGAACTTACAGGATTGATTGTTAAGTTAGGCGATATAACATCTGCAGGACCGGTATTAGCCATAATTGGTATTGTAATTACTGGAGTTTTATTGGTTAAGAGAGTTAAAGGGGCATTATTAATAGGTATATTGGCTACAACAGTTATAGGGATTCCTCTTGGAATTACTCATTTGCCAGCAGGCTTAAAGGATATAGTTAGTTTACCTCCATCATTATCACCAATTGCGTTTAAATTTGTAGGAATTAAAGAAATTTTTTCTATGAATATGTTGATTGTTTTATTTACTTTCTTGTTTGTTGATATGTTTGATACTATTGGTACTTTAGTCGGAGTAGGATCGAAAGCAGATATGCTTGATGAAAAAGGAAATTTACCAAAAGCTAAGCAAGCATTATTTGCCGATGCTATAGGTACTACTGTAGGGGCATGTTTAGGTACAAGTACTGTTACTACATATGTAGAAAGCGCATCGGGAGTATCTGAAGGTGGAAGAACTGGGCTAACTTCATTAACTACAGCAGCTTTATTTGCAGTAGCATTATTGTTTTCACCATTATTTATTATGATTCCGGCAGAAGCTATAGCACCAGCTCTTGTATTAGTGGGATTATTTATGATGTCACCAATATTAAAGATTGATTTTAATGATTATACAGAGGCAATACCAGCATTCTTAACTATAATTATGATGCCTCTTGCTTATAGCATTGCAGAAGGTATTGTATTTGGTATGGTTTCATATGTCTTAATAAATGTTATATCAGGAAAATATAAGAAAGTTTCTATTGTAATGTATATATTATCAATACTATTTGTTATTAAATTCTTTTTATAATAAATAAGAATTGGTACAACTAGAGATTAATGAAAAACCATTCTTAACTGAGTGGTTTTTCATTTACTTCTAATTATAATAGTATAATAATATGATATAATGATAGCATATATAATAATACGGAGGTGAAAAACATGATATATCTAGATAATGCAGCCACTTCTTTTCCAAAACCAGAAAAAGTTTACGACGACATCTATACAGCTATGAAGGAGTATGGAGCAAATCCCGGTAGATCAGGACACAAATTAGCTCTTAAAGCAGGTCGAGCAATATATGAAACTAGAGAATTACTATGTAAATTATTCAATATTGATAACCCTATGAATATAGTATTTACTTATAATGCCACAGATGGGTTGAATTTAGCTATAAAGGGCTTATTAAAACCAGGAGATCATGTTATAACTACATCAATAGAGCATAATTCTGTTTTACGACCTCTTAAGGCATTAGAAAAGATAGGGGTAGAGACAACAATAGTACAATGTGATTCAAGAGGGTCTATTAATATAAATGATATTGAGGAACAGATTACTGATAACACAAAATTAATAGTTACAACACATGCATCAAATGTTATTGGTACAATCTTACCTATTAAAGAAATTGGTGCAATAGCAGAAAAAAATGATATTGTATATATGGTAGATGCTGCACAAACTGCTGGCGTTTATGATATTGATGTAAAAGATATGAATATTGACATTTTAGTTTTTCCTGGACATAAAAGCTTGTTAGGTCCTCAGGGTACTGGAGGAGTATATATTAAAGAAGGAATTGAAATTATGCAAATGAAAGAAGGCGGAACGGGTAGTAAATCTAATTTATTAATTCAGCCTGAAATGATGCCAGATAAATTTGAAAGTGGTACGCCAAACACTCCAGGCATAGTAGGATTAGGAGCTGGAGTAAAATATATATTAAATAGAGGAATAGAAAATATAAGAAATCACGAAAAAGAACTGACTAGATATTTTATAGAAGAGCTTAAAAAAATAGATAAAGTAAAGATTTATGGACAATGTGATGCAGATAAACAAGCTCCAGTAGTTTCAATAAATATCGGAGAAGAAGATTCTTCTGAGGTGAGCTACATTTTAGACAAAGTATTTGATATAGCAGTAAGGCCTGGACTTCATTGTGCTCCTCTAGCTCACAAAACTATAGATACTTTTGAACAAGGAGTAGTAAGATTTAGCATAGGATTGTTTAATACTCGTCAAGATATTGAAAAATCAGTAGAAGCAATTAGAAAGATTGTTAAAGAAATATAATTTTTATAAGTTTTCACATTTTCAACAATTAGATATGTAACTGATTGTATCAATCATATTCATTAATAGTCTATTTATTATTTAAATTTGATACAATCAGTTTATGTATTTATTTATATAGAAAAGAAAGCTACAATATATAAAGAGTTGTACTTATAAAAGTGGACAAGTTACTAATAAATATATAGGCTACATTTACTTGAACATTAAGTAAAACTGATAAATAATAAAAGTGTGTACATAAAAGAAAAATATCGAAAGGAGAAAACTATGAATACAATTAAGGATATTATTTCAAACAATAATTTTGAAATTATTTTGGGATTAATAATCGTAGTTTTAGTTTTATTCGTTTTAAGTGTTATTAGTCAATTTAGGATTTCGCTAATAACTAAAAAATATAATAAGCTAGTAAAGAATACAAAGGCAGAAACATTAGAAGATATTATTTTAAAGAATCTACGTATAGTAGATGAGGTAAGAATGCAATTAGATAATATTGAAAATTATTGCAATGCCTTAGATGAAAAATTAAAATTTTGCATACAAAAAGTTGGATTTATTAGGTATAATGCTTTTAATCAGTTAGGAAATGATCTTAGCTTCTCTATAGCATTAATGGATGAAAATAATAATGGTTTTGTAATAACTAGTATTT
>DAOUQG010000200.1 GCA_030625765.1 Thermohalobacteraceae bacterium
TATTATAGACTTATACTTTTTGATCATTGATTTATTTGATAGAAAATTCATAATTACCTTTATGCTCCTCTCTAATACAAGCCTTATTTAAGTTATATACCTTATCAGCAATACCAATTATCTCATTAGAATGCGTAGCTATTATTATTGTCTTGTCTTTTTTGATTTTTTTAAGGTTGTCCAATAATAAAGGTAAAACTTCTTTATCTAAATTAGAAGCAGGTTCATCAAGAATGAATACATGAGGATCAATAAGCAATAGTTGAATATATGATAATAATTGTCTCTGCCCTGCAGAAATGAGTTTTCCACTTTCTCCAAGTT
The DNA here is from genome assembly GCA_030625765.1 of Thermohalobacteraceae bacterium. Taxonomy (GTDB): domain Bacteria; phylum Bacillota; class Clostridia; order Tissierellales; family VENL01; genus DAOUQG01. The sequence goes on from DAOUQG010000200.1 coordinate 325, forward strand.
TACTATTACAAATACTTCTAAAATTAGTCTTAAAATCATTATCAAACTTGTTTAAAAAATCCTTGATATGTCTAGTAGAAAAATTAGAAGTAAGTTTCAAATTTTGAATAATTGAGAGGTTAAAAAAATAAGGTTCAGGATTCATTAAAGCTATACGTAATAACTCTGAGTTATTTGAAGAATCTTGTTTTACTTGATTGTAATAAATTTGTCCACTTTTAGGACTATATCTTCCTGTTAATAGTCCAAGCAAAGTACTTTTACCTATACCAGATTTACCTTTGATTACAGTAATTTGTCCTTTTAAAGCATAAAATGAAAGATTTTCAAATATATTTTTATTTTTAATATGCTTAAATGTTATATAATCTGCATATATACCACTTTCTTTAGCACTATCATTGACAATACTTATTTTATTATGCTTTTTAAACTTTATCATACAAGAAATAACAGATCCTAAAGGAACAGTTTTCTTATAATCAATAACTAATGAAGATACCATTTTGTAAAAGCCAGATATTTTGGGAGATATAATTAATGAAGCTGCTACTAAACCTAACTCTGCTCTATTAAAGTATACTAAAATTATAGATACTATAGGTATTAAGCAGGTATTAATTGATATGCATATTTCTTCCATTATTTCTATTAAAAAATCTTTCTTAATCATCTTTTTTTTCATGCTCAGTAATCTTAATTGATACTTCTTAAAATTTTTTTGTGCATATCCTTCTAGTCCATATGCCTTAATAGTAATTATGTTCTGGATTATACATTGAAAAAAATTATTACTTTTACCTTTCTGTACATGAATTTCATTCATAATTTTAGGAATTTTCTTTGATGTCCTATTAACAAAAAACAACAGAAAAATATTTAACATTATAGGCAAAACAATAATTTTATTAATTTCACTGTATAACATTATAATAAGAAGAGTAAAAGATAAGATACTAGTCAATTTACTTATAAACCTTGTAATAAAATCACCTACTAAAGATGCATTAGTATCATGTCTATTAATTAAATCTCCAGTTTTATAAGATTGTATATACGAATAATCAGCACTTATGCCTGATGCTACTATCCTTTTTCTTAAGTTCTTAGTAATTTCAATGCTTAACCTTGGTATAAGATATTGTAGACAAATTATATTTAGTAAAGATATAGTAATATACACTAAAACAAGAGCCAAATCATTAAACGTATTACTATTATTAGTTAAAGAATTAACTAAACTATTAATTACTATTACTTCTAATGAAGCTAATGGTATAGTAATAATACTTATCATAAATATAACTAAGAATTTACTTAAATGTTTCTTAAAATAAAACATAAATAAGTCATGCATCTTGAAATACCCTCTCTCTGATAAGTTAATGTGAATACATTTAATAGATTCACAATATTCCAAACAAGTTAAACAAAATCACTTTGCTGTCTTACTAAGTTTAAGTTCAAAGAATTTATCAAAATTATCTAATATAAACTGTATTTCATCAGTAGTTTCTTTTATGCAATTCTTAAATATATCTCTTCTGTCTATATAGCAACCAAATTTACAGAAATTTACATACAAACAGTCGCTGCATTTATTTTCCAATTTATTGCAATAGTTGAATACATCTTTTAGCTCTTCTTCTAAGATGGATATTTTAGAGAAATCTAAAAATCCTACATGAGTTCCAGTAGATTGTGGACAAGTATATATCTGCCTCGTGGAAAAATCAAGCACTAAAGATTTTCCTGCTTTACATCTACTTCTACTGATACCTTGGTTTGTTATATAATTCTTAATTTTTGCTAAGACAACAGAATTGACATTAATTCTAAAAGTAGGATACCTTTCTTTAATATCTAAGAAAAGTTTTAGTAATCTTATTTCATTTAAAGTATTATTAGTATGGAGTACCTTATTTAGAACTATATCAAATGTGGAAGGGTGGAATCTTCTTTCAATGTCCTGTAATAAATCGTTTATACTCTCTACATTATCTTTATCTAGATTTACTTGAATTGAAAATGGTAAATCTTTTTGCAAATAAAATTTTATGTTTTCCATAATTACTTTATAAGAATTATTGTTTTTCATCCTTCTTCTGCTATTATGAATTTGCTCTGGTCCATCGATAGTAATTATTAATTCTTTTATTTTATTTTTATTGTTATATAGAAAATCATTAAAATAACTTGTATAGCATGCATTTGTATAGAATGTTATTTTTTTGTTTTCGGGTAGTAAATCAAATATATATTGTATTTTATCACCATTGCTCCTTAGAAAAGGTTCTCCACCAAAAAGTACAAAATCATTGTCTGAGTTTTTCAATTCTTTATTAAGTACCAATTCATAGTTTTTTAGATTGACTTCTTCAGATTTCTTTTCATCTTTTGACTGATAGCAGTATGTACAACTTATATTACAATTAGAATTAAGCTTTAGATATATCAGCCTATTATCTTGGATTGTGTTGGTGTTAAGAAATATTAGTTTGTTACCATATTTAATGAAATTTTTGCTTACGTTTAAATTGCTATCAATATTATTTATTTTGAATTTAAACATGCTATATACCCCTTTACAATAAATTAACTTGCTCAGAAACATCTATTATAGTAAAAAATATATCAAATCACTTTACAAAATAAATAATATCATGGAATATTTGTGAAATTTGTAAAAATATGTAGGTAGTAATATTACAATATTATTACAGAATTACTAACTGTTTTTATCTACATAGTTAAATAATAAAATATTCTCACGTAATATCGGATATGAGAGTACAGCACGCCAATTAATTTAAAGAAACATAAACAATATCTTTTTATTATTGGAAATTTATACAATATATTGTCAATCTATGTAAATACAATGTAGCAACACATAAAATATAAGTTGACGTGCAACAAGAAATGAGGTATCTGTAGAGTCAGAATTTAAGCTATACAGTTATATTGACTTATGTAGTTTTACTCTTAGAGTTGAATTCTTTTCTTGTAGTCTAATCTAGAAATGTCTTTATTAGGGTTAAGGTTTCTTCACAAAAAAACTCTATGATAGTCTTTCATTTTTCTATATTCAGAGTCATTGATTTCAGGACAGTTCGTAGCTAGTTGCTAGTCTTATATTAAGACAAAATATAGAATTTCTCCTTACAACTAACTCTAATATTTCTTAAAGCAATCTTTTCTTCCATTAATTCTGGTTGTTGCACTGTTGAAAAGCACTTCATGATGTCGGTTTTTATTTTGATATACTTCAAAAGTCAATTAGATTACTTTTGAAGTATGGTGTTATTACCTTGTCATAAAGTATACTTTTTAACAGAGTGACTTGTCAAAAAAAATAATTATTAGAAATTCATTGCTAATAATTATTTCTTCCATTTTAATGATCAGATTCTATCTTTTGGTTTAACATTAAAATAGATGGAGCCAATGTTCTGTTTATATATCGCTATTCCATAGTGAACATTTTAAATGACATTAATGAGCTAATAACTTAGTATCAGCATTAAAGTTCTGGCTAGTGCATAAAACTACTAGGATTTTCTCCTGACACTTTAGGTTGATTAAAATTATACCTACAGAGAATCACCACTACGAAACGTGTTATTTATGTTACCTCCATTGTTTTCCCATGGATACTTAGCATGCTCTAAGAGAAACCAAACACGATTTTTATACCCTAAATCATCTCTTGAAGAACCAGTTTCTTTAAATCCATAGTGAGTTATTTCACCTGCTCTCTCATTGACATCTTGAGGGTCACATAAACAAAAATGCTTCCACTGATACCAATTTTTCTTTTCAAAGCCATACAATAAATAAGAATTCATAGCTTCTACATGCTTATATTCTTCATATCGTCTCCATACAATGAAGTCTCCAGTAAAATATATATCTAGCTTATCAACAGGAATTTTTATAGATATGAAGTTTACATTTTCGAATATACTTCTTTTCCCTTTTTTTATTCTTTCCTTTAAACTATCAATACCTTTTTTGTAGTCTTTACTAAAATCAATATACAATCTTTCAGTGATATTAGCTTTTCTTAAAACTTCAGGAATTTCAATTTTTTCTAACAAACAAGGTATTAGCTTGACAGTTTTTGTTCTCAATTCCTCTTTTATTGTTTCGTAAATTTGTTTAGCTACCCATGCACTATCTATAGCCTTCTGTGATAAAAACAGCAAAGTAAAATCTGTTTTATGAATGTTTTCCATTATGGTATCCTTTACTGAATCACCCGGTTGTAAAAAACTCTCATCAATTTTTACTACATAGTCCTTCTTTAGTTTATCTACGATGGGTGATACTAATTCTGTATAATGACTTGAGCCACCTTTAGGTTGTCGTTCTTTGAAACCAAAAGATAAAAGTAGTTTTTGAATAGTTTCAAATTTCACATTTTGGGGATTATTGCGAAGCTTTTTTAGTAATTTATCACGTTTACTCATGACATCTCCTCCATATTAATTATAACATGGGGGCGTATATGACGTCAATATTATGTGTCAGTCCAACATGGAGCTTGGCAACTACGTCAGATAACAACATGTTTAGCGCAAGGGTGCCTAGAGGAAAGTTTTTGGGGTCGAGTCAGTCGGAACCACATCCCTTCAACGGGTGCGAAGCACCGCCAAAACGGTATTCCTTTGGGGTCCGTTTCAGGAACGTCGCAAACAAGAACCGTTAAGAGACATATTCTTGCAAGGGAAGGTGATGATTCAACTGGTAATCAAAAATATGTCTCTGGAAGGTAAAAATCTTCGTATCTGTGCAAAGATAGTTTTATAAAAAGGTTTAAATTATACTTTGTGGCAGCTTGCGAGCTGTAAAGGTTGTAGTTGTTGTAAATAGATAGTTGATAGGTGATTTTGCACAGATACTCATAAATCAAGAAAATAGAGATATAAAGGGAGATAAGAAAAAGAAGCTTTATAAACAACTATAGATATGTGATTATTATTGAAATATGTAAACGGAAAAAGAAAAAAATCTTTATTGAAATCACATATCTAGACATCCAAACATACCATTAAAGCGGATATCTCTTGGGTCTGATTTACTAGGGAATGTTTTTGGGG
>DAOUQG010000148.1 GCA_030625765.1 Thermohalobacteraceae bacterium
AGCTAAAATAGATGCCATTATAGCTACTCCTATAAATCCATTTATAGATGCAACAAACAAAAGCGACATTGCTGATATCGATGCAACTCCTGCTGCAAGACCATCTAATCCATCTATTAAATTCAAGGTATTAGTTATTCCAACAACCCAAAACAAAGTAACTGGAATTGCTAGCTTTCCTAAAAACAATATTCCATCTATCTTATCAAATGGATTGGATAAAAAATCAATTCTTACATCCCCAAATATTAATACAAAAGCAGCCACTATCTGAGCTAAAAATTTCGCTTTTGCAGAAATAGGCTTGATGTCATCAATTATTCCAGTTATTACAATTATTGTAGCTCCTATAATAATAGCTATAACACTTTTGTCTATTGGTTTAACAAATACTAATATTGAAACAATAGTACTAATATATATAGCTAATCCTCCTAATCTTGGAATAGGAGTTTTGTGAACCCTTCTTTCATCTTTGGGTACGTCAATAGCACCTATCTTATTGGCGAACCATTTAACGAAAGGAGTGACTATATAAGATATAATCAACGCAAAAAAGAAGGGTAAATAAAACTTATTCATATTAACACTCCTTAATTTGTAAATTTGCAATATTTTACAGTTAGTTTTGTCCACAATAGTTCACCTTAATTTTAATTTATATCATTTAGTAAGTCAATATACTATTATATTGTGGAACTTCGGTATATGTATACCAAGTGTTGAAATTTCAAAACTACAAATGGTATATTAAAATAATATTACAAAAAAATTTTGGTTTTTTTGTAAGCATTAATTATTATTATCAAATTTTACTAATTCTACTCCTGCTTCTAACAGAAGCTGCTTTGACAACTCATCAGGATAACCTGATGCAAACACAACTCTTTTAATTCCACCATTAATTATCATCTTGGCACATAAAACACATGGTTGATCTGTAACATAAATAGTTGCACCTTTTATGCTTACTCCAGAATTAGCAGCATGAACTATTGCATTTTGCTCTGCGTGTAACCCTCTACAGAGCTCATGTCTTTGCCCAGATGGTACATTCATTTTATCTCTTAAGCATCCTAATTCATCACAATGCTTTAATCCTGTTGGCGCTCCATTATAACCTGTTGATAGTATTCTTTTATCGTTTACAATAAGTGCACCCACTTGTCTTCTTAAACACGTAGATCTTTTTTTGACAACTTGTACAATTTCCATGAAATATTCATCCCACGACGGTCGCATATTATAAGCCCCCTTTATAATGTATTGTTTATTTTAATTAAGTTCATTTCACTGTAATAGTTATTCGTAAAAAACCGTCCATTTAAGGACGGCTTTATTACTTCGTACCAAATAATCTATCTCCAGCATCACCAAGACCTGGAATAATATAAGCATGATCATTTAATTTTTCATCAATTGCAGCTATATATATATCAACATCAGGATGTGCTTCCTGAATTACTTTTATTCCTTCTGGAGCAGCGATAAGACACATAAGCTTTATTGCTGTAGCACCTCTATCCTTTAGAAATGTTATAGCGGCCTTTGCTGAACCACCAGTAGCTAACATTGGATCTAATACTATTAAATCTCTTTCTTCAATATCACTTGGAAGCTTGCAATAATATTCAACTGGCTCAAGTGTTTCTGGATCTCTGTATAGTCCAACATGACCAACCTTTGCTGCTGGAAGCAAATTAAGCATACCTTCTACCATTCCAAGTCCAGCCCTAAGAATAGGAACTATACCAAGCTTTTTACCTGATAATACTTGAGATTTAGTTTTAACAATAGGAGTTTCTATTTCGATATCCTCTAAAGGTAAATCTCTAGTTACCTCATAAGCCATAAGCATCGATACTTCTCTAACTAATTCTCTAAAATCCTTTGCACCCGTTTCTTTATCTCTTATAAAAGTCAATTTATGCTTTATCAACGGATGATTCATTTCAAAAACTTTTCCCATTATTCAAACTCCTTTCATTAAAATCTTTATTTAACCTTGTCACATATCAACATATATTATATCACATATTTATTTTCAATTTCTGATATTTTATTTACTCTTCTTTCATGCCTTCCAGCTTGAAACTCAGTTTTTAACCAAACATCAACTATTTCAATTGCCAAATCTCTACCTAACACTCTAGCTCCAAGTGCTAAAACATTAGCATTATTATGTTCTCTTGACATCCTTGCAGAATAACAATCATTACAAAGAGCACATCTAATGCCTGGAACTTTATTAGCTGATATAGAAATTCCTATTCCTGTTCCGCAACAAACTATCCCTCTATCACACTCTTTGCTTTTTACAGCCTCTGCAACCTTTTGTCCAAACTCTGGATAGTCAACGGATTCTGTAGAGTTAGTTCCATAGTCTGTATATTCTATACCTTTTTCATCTAGATATTTCTTTAGAATTTCCTTTAACTCATATCCCCCATGATCACTACCTAAAGCTATTTTCATTTTTTCTACCTCCCTAAAAAATTTAAAATTAAAAGTCTTATTTCTTTACCATTTCATCCATAACTGTTTTTAAAGCTTGTTTTATTTCCTCAGCAGTTTTTTCATATACTTCTACTGACTGGCCAAATGGGTCTATTATGTCCAATATATGCTCGTTTTCTTCTGCTACATATTCCTTTAGTGTAAATACCTTATTCTCTGCTTCAGGCGCTATATTTAAGATTCCTTGTTTATGCCTTAATGTCATTGTAAGTATTAAGTCTGCTTCATCGATCATTTTCTCAGTCAAAAGTCGCGATTTGTGCTTAGATAAATCAATACCTCTATTTCGCATTACATCGATTGCATGAGCTGATGCACTTAGGTTTTGGGTAGCGTATATTCCTGCTGAATGAACCTTTATTTCGTCCATTTCCTCGTCTAATTTTTCTAGCATATCTTTAAAAAGAGCTTCTGCCATGCTACTTCTACAGGTGTTGCCCGTACATACGAATAGAATATTTTTCATACGTTTACCTCCTTTTGGTTGAGGCTTTTTTCATCCTGTTCATTACCGCTTTTCCAATTCCTTTTTCACTTATACCCTCTGCTAGAATAATATCTACTCCTATTTTATCAAACTGTCTTAAAGCTTCAAACAAATTTGCTGCTATTGTTTCTGGATTTTCTCTATCACCGACTACAATTACATTTTCATAGTTGTAATGGTTCTTTGTTTGTTTGGTCGCCATAATGCCAACCTTCATTCCCTTATATAGATATTGCTCTAACATAATTTTTATCTTTTCTATTATATCATTAACTTCTCCTTCAAACACAATCATTTCTGCTTTAGGTGAATAGTGCCTATATTTTTGCCCTGGTGATTTTGGAATTAATTCTTTATTATTTCCTTCTAAAGCTGCATCATAGGTAACTTGTTCAAATACTGTTAATAAATCCTCCCTAGTCACTCCTCCAGGTCTTAAAATAACTGGAATTTCTGTTGAAATATCCAATACAGTTGACTCAACACCTACACCAGTAGAACCTCCATCTATTATCATATCTATTTTACCATTAAGATCCTCTATAACATGCTTCGCATATGTTGGACTAGGTTTACCAGATATATTTGCACTAGGGGCTGCAATAGGTATTTTTGAGTTCCTAATGATCTCTAATGCTATCTTATGATTAGGCATTCTAATAGCAACTGTAGACAATCCTGCAGTAACCTTATAAGGTATATTTTCACTTTTATTAAACAAAATAGTTAAAGGACCAGGCCAAAATTTTTCCATTAGCTTATACGCTTTTTCTGGGACGCTTTGGACTAAATGTTTAATCTGATTAATATGTGATATATGTACAATCAATGGATTATCTTGCGGTCTGCCTTTAGCTTCAAATATTTTTTCAACTGCTGCTTCATCCAGTGCATTTGCACCCAGCCCATAAACTGTTTCAGTTGGAAAAGCTACTAATCCACCTTTTTTCAAGATTTCTGAAGCACATCTTATTTTATCCTCATCGATATTTTGTTTATCTATTTTTACAATCTTAGTATTTACCTTTTGCATGTTTATTCCCTTCTTATTATTTTATTTAATATTATCTGCTATTTTCATAGCTTTTATCTCAAACTTTCAAATATATATTATATATCAAATTAACTAAAGTTGACAAATAAAATATCTTGTTCTTTTCTATATTATAGAGAATAAACTTTAATTAGAGTTAATTCTCAAAGAAGGTGATTAATTGAACAATATACTGGGTATTACTATACTGGGTACTTTTATAGGTATTATCGGAACTGGTTTAGGAGGAGCTTTAGCACTATCTTTAGTAAGACCAAATAAAAAGCTTTTGAGCTTACTTTTGGGATTTACAAGCGGCTTAATGATTTCAATTGTAACTTTTGATTTGCTTCCTGAAGCTATTAATATTGGTGGGATTTACACTGAAATGCTTGGGTTGGTTCTAGGAATCTTGATTGTTGTTTTCATAGAAGAATGTATTCAAAATAATCAGAGTAACAAAAAGTTAAAAGAAAGAAATAATTTTCTAAAAGCTGGTATTTTAATCGGAATAGGCATAGCTATACACAATCTTCCCGAGGGATTGGCTATTGGCTCTAGCTTTGTTTTCACTACTGAAATGGGAATGAAAATGGCTATAGTGATAACTCTACACAACTTGCCTGAAGGTATTGCAATGGCTACGCCACTTAGAATAGGGGGTTTTCCTAAGCTTAAGGTTTTGCTAATAACCGTTGCTTCTGGAGTTCCTACAGGAATAGGCGCTTTTATAGGGGGACTGCTAGGCAATATCTCTGACTTCTTTATATCATTATGCTTAGCATTAGCTGGAGGAACAATGCTTTATATAACATGTGGAGAATTAATACCAAATGCAAAAACCCTTCACAAAGGAAGGGCCTCAACTATTAGCATTCTTATCGGCTTCTTACTAGGTATGATTATTGTTGCTAATTAGCAACACTTTTTTCTTACACAGCCTCTTTAGTTTTTACATCGTCTTTTTGTTTACCAAACGCAAGTTTAAGAAGCGGCGGAGTTATAATGGTACTAACCAAAACAGTTAAAATAATTGACGTAAATATTTCCTGTCCAATGATTCCTAGCTTTAACCCCAAGTTAGTAACAATAAGTGCTACCTCTGCTCTAGGAATCATCCCTATACTTATTTGCAATGCTTGTCTATTTGAAAACCTAGATAATTTTGCACCAACACCACAACCTATAATTTTACCTAAAACTGCAGCTATTATTATGGCTACACTTAACCCTAATACTCCAGAAATGTTTTTTAATTCTACACCTAAGCCTATATTTATGAAAAATATGGGTGTAAATAATGCATAGGCTATCCTTTGTATTTCATGTGACACTCTATTTCTGTGAGGTGTAGTAGAAAATACTACTCCTGTAAAATATGCTCCTATTATTGCTGCAACACCTAACTCTTCTGCAACAAACGCTAATAAGAAACAGAAAATAAGTGCAGCAGTAAGCACTCGATTTTCTCTGGTCACTAAATCTGAGTACTTTGTTAGTAGCTTTGAGAATATCACTCCAAGTCCTATTGAGAAAACAAAGAACACTACTATTTTTCCTAACACTAGGTAAATACTACTTCCCTGAGTTGGACTTATCATACCTATTACAAGTGTTAATATAATAATTCCAGCGACATCATCTATGATTGCAGCACCTAAAATTCCTATCCCCTGCTTTGTTCTAAGCTGCCCAAGCTCACGAAGTGCTTGAACTGTTATGCTAACACTAGTTGCAGTCAAAATAACCCCTAGAAATAATCCTTCGTTTATACTTACTTCAGGTCTAACCAAGGCCATTGCAAATATCCCAAATCCCAATGGAGCAATTACACCACCTAAAGCAATCAAGGCAGATGATTTACTTGATGCTTTTAAATCTTCAATATCTGTCTCCAATCCAGCTATAAACATTAAAAGTATTACTCCTATTTCAGCCATGTGTTCTATTGCTGCTGTTGATTCAATCATTCTTAAAATTGATGGTCCTAGTATTAGTCCCATCAAAATCTGTCCTAAAACAGCTGGTTGCTTGAGTTTCCGACTAATAAACCCTCCTATATTAGCAAATAATAGAATAAGCGCTATGTGTAAAAGGAAGGTTAAATCCCCTTTCATTTGAACCATCTCCTAGTTTTTTTAGTATTGTTTATTGAACTTGTTTAAGCTTTTCAGCTTGATCATTTGTTATCAATGCATCAAGCATGTTATTAATATCTCCATCTAAAAAAGAATCTAGTTTATACACAGTCATATTTATTCTATGATCAGTTATTCTTCCTTGAGGGAAGTTATATGTTCTAATTTTTGCACTTCTATCCCCTGACCCAACTTGACTCTTTCTTGCTTCTGCAATTTCTGCATTTTGCTCTGATATCTTTATGTCATATAATCTAGCCTTTAATACCTTAAATGCTTTTTCTTTATTCTTTAATTGTGATTTCCCATCCTGACAAGCAACAACAATTCCTGTAGGAATATGAGTTAATCTCACTGCTGAGTCAGTTGTATTAACACTTTGCCCACCATTACCTGATGAACGATAAACATCAACACGAACATCATTTAGATTGATGTCAATATCTATATCGTCAGCCTCTGGAAGTACTGCAACTGTGGCTGTTGATGTGTGTATTCTCCCTCCAGATTCTGTTGCTGGTACTCTTTGTACTCTATGAACTCCACTTTCATATTTTAGCATACTATAAGCACCTTTACCCTTTACCATAAATATTATTTCCTTGAAGCCTCCAACCCCTTGTTCGTTAGCGCTCATTATATCAATCTTCCAACGTTGTCTTTCTGTGTATCTTGAATACATTCTGAATAAATCTCCAGCAAAAATACCGGCTTCATCTCCACCAGCACCTGCTCTGATTTCAACGATAACATTTTTATCATCATTAGGGTCTTTAGGAACTAATAACATTTTTAGTTCTTCTGTGAGCTGTTCTTTTCTATCTGAAAGTTCGTTAACTTCCATTTTAACCATTTCCTTGAAGTCATCCTCGAGTTTTTCCTTGAGCATCTCTTTTGCTTCATCTAATTGTTCTTCAACTTGCTTATATTCTCTATATTTTATTACTATAGGCTCTATTTCTGCATGCTCTTTTACAAACTTCTGCCATTGTTGTGTATTACTTATTATCTTTGGATCGCTAATTTTCTGGTTTAAATCTTGATATTTTTCCTCTAAGAAAACTAATTTATCTAACACAATCTTCACCTCAATTCTAATAAACTGCTTAACTATAAATTATAGCATACTTTTTAACATTTGAATAGGATATAGTTATATATTTTTCTAGTAATGTGATACTCTATAAATAGTAATATTACTAATCTACAGAATATTTACTAAAAGAAGCCAAAACTACTCTATCGTGTCCCGCTAAATCCTTTTTTATTTCAATGTTTTGGAAATTTTCTACGCTCTCTAGAAGCTCCCTTACATCATTTCCTTGATTGTATCCAATTTCAAACGCTAGTAATCCACCATCTAATAGATGCTTTGTACTGTGAAATATAATGCTTCTATAAAAATCTAACCCGTCTATCCCACCATCTAAAGCTACTCTTGGCTCATACTTTGCTACTTCCTTTTGTAATGACTCTATCTCACCAGATGGTATATAAGGCGGATTTGATACGATTATATCAAACTTATTTTGATTTTTTAGAGTTTCCAAAGGCTCAAACAAGCTTCCCCTTAAAAACTCTACTTTAGAAGCTAAATCCAATCTCTTAGTATTTTCTTTAGCTATCTTTAGTGCATCTTCGCTTATATCTATTGAATAAACAAAAGCATTTTTAATATAGT
>DAOUQG010000064.1 GCA_030625765.1 Thermohalobacteraceae bacterium
AAATATAGAAGCAGCTATAAAAAGTATAGTAAATGGTGGTACTGGAATTGATCTTGAGAATATCTCAGTAGTAGATCCTTATGGCAGTGTGAATAATCAGAGTAATTTTTCTGATGATGGCTATAATTTGAATGGTCAGTACACTTTAAAACATAGCTTAGAAGATAGATTTAATAATTCAATTGATGAGTTCCTTGAAACAGTTTTTGGTTATGGTAATGTAAAAGTTCAAACAACAGTATCAATTAATTTTGATAATGAAATCACTACCATTAGAGAGTTTAAGCCGCCTATTGATGGAAGTGAGGAGGGTTTAATTAGAAGTTTACAACAAATAGAAGAGAGTACCGTTAATAGTGTTAATGGCGGTGTGCCGGGTACTGAATCGAATACAGGTGATGTAACAGATTATGCTCAGGAAGATGCCAGCGGTTCAAAGTATGACAAAGCTAGTAAAACCATTAATTATGAACTAAATGAAATTAATAGTCAAATAAATAAGGCGCCTGGAGCAATTGAATCAATAACTGTGGCAGTTATTATTAATCAAGATTCTATAACCGATGGAGAGCTATCGAATGAAGAAAAAGGTAATATTTCAAAGTTAATTTATGCAGCTACAGGACTTGAAACAAAGAATGTAGTTGTAGATGTTATGAAATTTAGTTCTACAGATGATCAGATTGTAGTGAATCCTACAAATAATCAAATATCAAACGTACTATCTTTACAGAATATTGGCATATTAGCTGTAGCATTACTCGGAATTTCAGGATTATTAATACTTTTAACAAAGAGAAGAAGGAAAGCTAAGGAAAAAGCTGAATTAGAAAGATTGATTCAGAATAAAACCGAAGAAATGGCTAATATTGAAGAGATAGATTTTGATAAAGAAAAAAATAAAGTGAAGACTGAAATAAATCGTATTGTAGAGAAAAAACCTGAAGCTGTAGCACATTTATTAAGAAGCTGGTTAAATGAGGATTAGTTGAGGAGAGAGAACATGGCTAGAAATCAGATACTAAGTGGGAAAGAAAAAGCAGCAGTTTTACTTATTACTTTAGGTCCACAAAAGTCTGCTGAAATATTCAAGCATTTAAGTGAAGATGAAATTGAAGAATTAACATTAGAAATAGCAAATATGCGAATGGTTGCTGCTGAAGAAAAGGACAAGGTACTAGAAGATTTTTATCAGCTTTGTCTAGCCCAAGAATTTATTTCAGAGGGTGGAATTAATTATGCAAAGGACGTACTTGAAAGAGCACTTGGTTCACAAAAAGCTGTTGATATAATTAATAAGCTTACTTCTTCCTTACAGGTTCGGCCATTTGAGTTTATAAGGAAGGCAGATCCAGGACAACTATTAACTTATATTCAAAATGAACATCCTCAAACAATTGCATTGATTCTTTCTTATTTAAGGTCTAATCAAGCAGCTCAAATTTTATCTCGATTACCACAAGATAAACAATCAGAAGTTGCTAGAAGGATTGCTGTAATGGATAGAACATCTCCTGAAGTAATAAAGGAAATAGAAAGAGTACTTGAAAGTAAATTTTCAAATATGGTTTCACAAGATTATACAGCTGCAGGAGGAATTGAGTCTATAGTTAATATTCTTACATCAGTAGACAGAGGTACTGAAAAATTAATAATGGAAGAACTAGAAGTACGTGACGCTGAACTTAGTGAAGAGATTAGAAAGAGAATGTTTGTATTTGAAGATATAGTTGGTCTTGACGGTAAATCAATTCAGAGATTTATCAGAGAAATTGAAAATGACCAATGGGCTATTGCACTTAAGGGTGCAAGTGAAGAGGTTAAAGAAGTTATCTTTGCTAATATGTCTAAGCGTCTAATTGAAATGATAAAAGAGGATATGGAATTTATGGGTCCACTTAGATTAAAAGATATAGAAGAATCTCAACAAAATATTGTTAATGTAATAAGAAGATTAGAAGAAGAAGGTGAAATTATAACACCAAGAGGAGGAGATGAAATTATTGTCTAGTATTATAAAATCTTCTTATGTAGTTCAAAGCAACGATGTTGATTATAAAAATCATATTGATTTATATAAAGAAAAAATGTTAAAAGAAGCACAAGAAGAATGCGAAGAAATTATAAATGAAGCAAAAGAAAAAGCAAAGAAAATAGTTGAAAATGCTAATATTGAAACTAATAAATATATCCAAGAAGCAAATTCAAAAACAGCTGAAATTATTGAAGATGCTAGAAAAACTGGATATGAAGAAGGTTATATAGAAGGAAAAAAGATTGCAGATGAATTAATTAGAGAAGCAAATATTTATAAAAAAGAATATCTAAATCAAAAGGATAATATTTTAAACCAAACTGAAAGCGATATCGTTACACTAGTTTTAAATATTTGCAGTAAGATTATTGGGAAGACTATTGATGAAGATAGTGAAGCTATTTTAGATATTATCTTTAAAGGAATTAATAGTCTAAATGCAAGAGAGAGTTTGACTATAAGAGTCTCAAAGGAAGATTATGATGTAGTTGAAATGTCAAAGGAAAGAATTTTAGCTATGGCAAATTTGGTTGAAGATATAGAAATAAAATCTGATATCAGCTTAAAACCAGGAGGATGCATTATCGAAACTTCTAAAGGGAATGTTGATGTAAGCATAGATACACAATTAAAGGAAATCAAAAATCTACTAAAAGAATTATTACATAGCGAGTGATATATCCATGAATGGAATAAACATAAAAAAATATATTGAAGCTGTTGCAAACAGAGATTTTATTAAATACAGTGGTAATGTTACAAAGGTGACTGGATTAACATTAGAGGCTAATGGTCCAACGTCCAGCATTGGAGAATTGTGTTATATTTATCCTTTCAATAATAAAACGCCGATAAATGCTGAGGTTGTTGGCTTTAAAGAAGATAAAATACTACTGATGCCTTTGGGTGAAATGACAGGGATTGGCCCTGGAAGCACTGTAATTGCTAGTGGAAGTTCTTTGAAAGTAAAAGTTGGAGAAAATGTTATTGGTAGGATACTAGATGGTTTAGGAAATCCAATAGATGATAAAGGTGCGCTAAATACAAGCAGACTCTATTCAGTATTTAATACTCCTCCTAATCCTCTACATCGTAAGAAGATAAGGGATGTTTTACATCTTGGAGTTAAAACTATTGATGGACTTTTAACCTGTGGGAAAGGACAAAGAATTGGAATATTCGCAGGTAGTGGTGTTGGGAAAAGTACACTGATGGGTATGATTGCTAGAAATGCAAAAGCAGATGTAAATGTAATTGGATTAATTGGAGAGAGAGGAAGAGAAGTTAGAGAATTTATTGAAAATGACCTAAAGGAAGAAGGACTAAAAAAGTCAGTAGTTGTAGTAGCAACATCTGACCAGCCAGCTTTGGTTAGGATGAAAGGGGCGTTATTAACTACAGCTATAGCAGAATATTTTCGAGATATGGGCAAGGATGTTATGCTTCTAATGGATTCTTTAACTAGATTTTCAATGGCGCAGAGAGAAATAGGATTAGCAGTTGGAGAACCACCTGTGACAAGGGGATTCACTCCATCAGTCTTTGCTGAATTGCCTAGGCTACTAGAAAGAGCTGGAACTTCTAATAAAGGTACCATTACTGGTTTGTATACTGTTTTAGTTGATGGGGATGACATGAATGAACCAATAACAGATACAGTTAGAGGTATATTAGATGGACATATTGTTTTATCTAGAAAGCTTGCTAATCAGAACCATTATCCTTCAATTGATGTTTTAGCAAGTATAAGTAGAGTAATGAATAGTATTTGTGAGGAAGAGCATATCACCATAGCGGCTAAAGTAAAAGATTTAATGGCTACTTATAGAGAATCAGAAGACCTAATAAATATTGGTGCATATGAAAAGGGTTCAAACAGAAAACTCGATATTGCTGTAAAACATATTGATGAAATAAATGACTTTTTAAGGCAGGGAATTTTAGAGCAATATACATATGATGATACATTGGAAATTTTACAGAATATTGCTAGAAAAATTGATTAAAATGAATTACTCTATTGGAGTGATTAGATGAATAAATTTAATTTTAAATTTCAAAAAATTTTAGAATATAAAGAGTCTATTGAAGATCTAAATAGATCTATGTATAATAAAGAGCTGAATCTTTTTAATGATGAAAAAATCAAGCTAGAAGCATTAGTTCATACAAGAGAAACATTAAATAAGCAAAGGGAAGTTTCAGTAAATTTAACTACTATTAAAGATTTAAAGCTGTACAGCAGCTATTTGGAAGATATTTCAGATAGAATAGATAAACAAAACATTGAAGTAAAAGCAAAAGAAAGAAATGTCAAAATTGCTAAGGAAAAGTTAATTGAAGCTGTTAAGGAAAAGAAAACATTTGAAAAACTTAAAGAAAAGCATTATAATGAATTTCTGTATTATGAAAAAAAGGAAGAGGAAAAACTGATTGATCAATTAGTCTCTTTTAAAGGTGGAACTAAATAGCGGGGGAATATTATGGCTAAGAAAAATGGAACAAGTATTTTTAAATT
The DNA here is from genome assembly GCA_030625765.1 of Thermohalobacteraceae bacterium. GTDB lineage: Bacteria > Bacillota > Clostridia > Tissierellales > VENL01 > DAOUQG01. The sequence continues at coordinate 4,554 of DAOUQG010000064.1, forward strand.
TATATTAATTTTTGCTCTTGTATTAATAGGGTTGCCCCTTGGAACATTTGCTATATTATATTATACAAATAATAACTTTGAAGCTGTTATTAATGAGCATTTAAGAGATGTACCTGGGATTATAGGTTCTCATTTTCAAAAGATTCCAACCAGTGATGAAAGAAAAGCTAAAATATTAGATTTATCACAATACTATAATGAATTAGGTTCAGATAGAGCGTCAGAAAAATTATATGTTATCAAGCAAGATGATGAGGAATTATATAATCAAATAATAGAAGCATTAAGTACAATGTCTATTAGTAACACCAAGGAAATATTAGAAAATATTAGAAATATTGAGATGAGTGATGACTTATTAAAATCCTTATATACTGAAATGGAGCAAGAAAAGGAAGATAATCTTGCTAAAGAAGTGAAAGAATTTGAAAAGAAGGATTTGTTGTTGGCAATAAATGAGATAAAAGCTAATATTGAAAATGATAATTCTTATTTAATCACTATTTCAAAAATAATGAATAATATGAAGACTAATAACGCAGTCCAGATTTTGTATTATTTAGATGAGGCATATAGCTTTGAAATTATTGAAAAGATGGATGATGAAAAAGAACAAGAAATAAATGCTCTACTAGCCGAAATGAATCTAAAAAATCAAAAAATAGTTGATTTAGCAAAAATCTATGAGGTTAAAGATATCGATTCGACTTTTCAAGAAATTGGTAATGCTAACATATATTCTATTGAAGATCTAGCAGTAATTTTTATGAATTTATCACCCAAGAAATCCGCAGAAGTATTAATAAATTCTCAGGATCAGGAGTTTATTGACAGTTTATTTAAGAGTATAAGAAATTATGAAAGATTAGAAAACTCTGAGGACTCTATAACTATTGAAATTAGCCAAATATTGACATACTTAAATCAATATAATCAAAAAATTGATGAGCTTGTAAAAACCTATGAAAAAATGGGTAGTAGCAAAGTAGCGCAGATTGTAGAAGATATGCTGAGAAAAGAAGATGAATTAAGTTCATTTAAAATTAATTCAAATGAACTTTATGAACTTTCAGATGCTTCAATTATTTTAGATGTCCTTAGAAAAATGAGTAAATCAACACTTTCTGAAATATTGAATAATATGACTGCAAAAAAAGCAGCTGATTTATCAAGACAGCTGATTTTAAAATAAAAATTTGGTATAATTAACTGAAAGGAGGTGAAAGAATGAATAATATTGATATAATTGCTAATCTAGGTTTAAATACCAATAGTTCCAAGTCTTCTAAATCTTATAGTAAGGATTCTTATAGTAATAAGTTCCAGGATATTCTAGATAGAAGTAAGGCTTATTCAGGAAAATCAAGATTCCATGATGATGATAAAGGATATAAGAAAACTGAAAACAAATTCTTCAAACATGATGGAAATAAGACAGATACAAGAGTAACTGATAAGGATTCAAAAGTTAAAGAAAATAGGTTAAGTGCTAGAGATGAAGATTTTGGTGAAGAGACAGAATTATGTATTGCTCAAGCTAAAGAAAATATAGTAAATTTAATTGAATTCTTAGCTAACTTAAATACAAACAATCTATCTAAAGCTGATATTGATATGTTAAAAGGAAAGCTAGAAGCTTTATTGTCAAAGATGCAGTCTATTCAAGGGAATTTTGATTTTTCACAATCTATTAACATGATTAAAGATATGATGATGTTAATGGAAAACAATGAAGCAGTTCAGCTAGATGGAGATCAAAATTACAAGTTTATAGACATATTAAATAAGATGAAAAATAACTTGGAAGACAGCAAAATTGATGTTAATAAGATTGATGTAGCTAAGATTGATGTAGCTAAGATTGATGTAGCTAAGATTGATGATACTAAGATTGATAATACTAAGATTGATAATACTAAGATTGATGATACTAAGATTGATGATACTAAGATTGACCTTGACTCTGCAAACAAAAAACAAGATTCAAAATTTAATCAGGAAGATACTCAAAATAATAGTTTTAATCAAAACAAAAAGTCTTTGAAGAGTAATTCTAATAGTACTGTTGTTAATTTTAATAGCAATGAAAGCATAGAGAATAACTCAAATAAAGCTTTTTCTGATCAAATATTAGTGAATGGACAAGCACAAGAAGAAACTATTGATGTTGGAGGACAATTAAAAGAAGGTACATATAAACTATTAAACGTTGATAAAAATGATGTAATAAAACAGATAGTTAGCAAAGCCAAGATTGATTATAATGGTAGCAATTCTGAAATCAAAATTAAGCTGAAGCCAAATATATTAGGAGAAATGATTTTAAAGCTTAGTATGGATAAAGGTATTATTACAGCAGAAGCTATGGTTAGGAATGAAAATGTTAAACAGTTAATTGAATCAAATCTTACTCAATTAAAATCAAATCTTGAAGAACAAGGAATCAACATATCAGGTTTTGAAGTTTCAGTCGGAGATGATTCGAACTTTGAAAGACAAAACATGTTTAATTGGAACAATGGTAGAAAAAGAAGATTTAACAAAATTAAAGCTATTAACACAAGCCAGCAGTATGAACAGTATTCAGATATTATGTTAGAGAGTGTTAATGGACTTGATTCAGGTGAAATGTCATTAACTAGAAGTAGTATTAATTTAAAGGCATAGTGAAGGGAGGTATAACATGTCTGATTTAATTGTTAATGGAAGTTCTAGTACAAGCGCAACTTCTTATGATAGTCAGGCTAATGCAGCTAGTAAAAGCGTATTAGATAAAGATGCATTTTTAAAGTTACTAGTAGCTCAATTGCAAAATCAAGATCCAATGAATCCTATGGAAGATAAGGAGTTTATTGCTCAGATGGCTCAATTTAGTTCTTTAGAGCAAATGAAGAATATGAGCTCTAACTTAAGTATTTCTCAAGCAGGTATTCAACAAACTTTGGAGAGTATTGATAGCAATTCAACTTCTAATCAAGAGGATATTATTGAGAAATTAACATCAATTGAAAATGCTTTAAAAGCTTATTCAGAGCAATTATAAATTGGCTTGAGGTGATTTAAATGAATAAAATAAATCAGAATAGATTAAATAACACTCATTTGAATAATAGAATCTATTCAAATAATGTACAAAACATACAAAATTCAAGAAAAAGCTTTGAACAAGTATTATCTCAAATCAATGATAATAAAAATGAAGTTAAATTTTCTAAACATGCAAAGGAAAGATTGAGCAGTAGAAATATACATTTAAATCAAGAAGAATTTAACAAGCTTGAAAATGCTATTTCTAAAGCTGAAGATAAAGGTATTAAAGAAGCTTTGATATTAATGGGTAATACTGCTTTTATTGCTAGTGTAAAAAGTAAAACGATCATCACTACTGCTAATTCAGAAAAAATGCAAGAAAAGATATTTACTAATATAGATGGAGCTGTAATAATATAGCTGGACCTTTCAAGGAGGCTAATATGTCTGACTGATTGAGGACATAATTCAGTTCCAATAATAAAAGGAGGTCAATTGTTATGATGAGATCAATGTACTCAGGAGTATCAGGACTAAGAGTACATCAGACAAAAATGGATGTTATAGGTAATAATATCGCAAATGTAAACACAGTTGGATATAAAAAAGCTTCTGTTAGTTTTAAAGAAGCATTTAACCAAGTTATAAATGGTGGAACTGCCCCTAGTGGTGGTTGTGGAGGTACAAATCCTCAACAGATAGGACTAGGTTTAAATCTAGGTTCTATAAACACTATCCATACAACAGGTTCAATTCAAACTACAGATAACCCTACAGACCTTATGATAGATGGAGAGGGATTCTTCATGATATCTGGTGATGCTAATGCTGAAAATAGATTATTTACTAGAGCAGGTAATTTTACTTTTGATATTGATGGTAATTTAGTAACCCCTAACGGTTTTAAAGTATTGGGTTCTTACATAGGGGATCAAGACTATGCCAAATATTTGGGCATTGATCCATCAAAGGAGATTGATGGTATAAGGGTGAGCAAATCTATTCCAGCACCTGCTAGTGCTTCTACTAAAATTGAATTAAAAGGAAATCTAGATTCTCGATTACCTGAATATGATGATGGTACAGATATAAACGAAGATGGTAAGCATGTTACTGACGCTTACATCAAAGATAGCTTAGGTAATTCATATAAAGTTGTGTTGAGGTTTGAAAAGACTGGGAATGCAAATGAATGGGATTTTACTGTTCCAGAGATCAAAAGAGTATCAGATAATCAAGTAGTTGCTACAAATTTAACTACTCAAACACTAACCTTTGATGGGGGAACTGGTGCATTAACAGGCGCAACATCATTTCTGATTGATTTAAGTGGTTTTGCTACAGATATACATTTTGGGGTGCCAGATGGTTCAGCATCGGGCTTTACTGAGGAGATTAATATAGACTTATCAACGGTAACGCAATTCGCTAATGAAAGTAGTGCAGAAGGATTTGATGCAGAAAATGCTTCAGGACAAATTGGTATGTCTGCTGGTACTGTAACTGGATTTTCTATAGGTGAATCAGGAAAAGTAACTGCAAGCTTCGATAATGGTGTTAAGAAAGAATTGTGGCAGATAAAATTGGCTAATTTTAACAATCCTTCTGGATTGATCAAATCAGGAAGCAATACTTTTGAAAAAAGCCCAAATTCTGGTGAACCTCAAATGGGTGTACCTGCAAGTGGAGGATTTGGACCGACAAAAGCTGGTTCACTTGAAATGTCAAATGTAGATTTGTCTCTTGAGTTTACTGAGATGATTTCTACCCAAAGAGGCTTTCAAGCTAATTCAAGAATAATTACTACTACAGATGAAATGCTTCAAGAATTAGCAAATATGAAGAGATAATTTGATAATTTAACCACAGATAGCTTAATTTAAGCTATCTGTGGTATTCATAAACTATTATGGGTGATAAAATGATAAAAGTGACTAGAATTAATGGTAAGGAATTTGTAGTTAATTGTGATTTAATTGAGTTAATTGAATCAACTCCTGATACAGTAATAACTTTATCTACTGGGAAAAAGGTCATAGTTAAAGAGGCAGTTGATGAAATTATTAATAAAGTAATAATATACAAGAGACAGACGTATATCCATAATTATATGGCACAAAGAAAAGAGGTGTAGCTTTTGGATTTAGCAACAGCCATTGGCTTTTTAACAGGATTTGGTTTTGTTATTTGGGGAATTTATCAGTCAGGGGAGTTAATTACTTTTTATAATTTCCCTTCAATAGTAATTGTTCTTGGAGGAACAGTTGCTGCTACATTTATTAGTTTTCCATTAACGAAGGTTTTGAGAACATTAAAAGTAGTTAAAAATGCGTTTACTTCAAAAAATGAAACTCCTAATAGAACAATAAATCAGATAATTAATCTTTCTAATATTGCTAGAAAAGAAGGCTTGCTTGCACTTGAAGAAGCAGGTGAAAACTTACAAGATGAGTTTCTAAAAAAAGGCATTTTATTAATTGTAGATGGTACAGACCCTGAGCTAGTTAGAAATATTCTTGAAACTGAGCTTACTTTTATGGAGGATAGACATAAAGAAGGGCAAGGTATGTTTGAAGCTATGGGTGCCTATGCGCCTGCATTTGGAATGATAGGTACTCTTATAGGACTTATAAATATGTTGAAGTCGTTAGAAGATCCATCAACAGTTGGTCCTATGATGTCAGTAGCATTAATAACAACTTTTTATGGTTCTGTTTTAGCAAATCTTTTCTTCATACCTATAGCTAATAAGTTGAAAGGTAGAAGTAAGGAAGAGATTATGTTGAAGGAGCTCATGGTTGAAGGTCTATTATCAATTCAAGCTGGTGAAAATCCTAGAATAATTCAAGAAAAGTTACTTACTTTCTTATCTCCTGAGTTAAGAAAGACTTTTGAACAAGAGCTAAAAGCTGAAAGCGAGGAAATGTAATGAGACGTAGGTCAGCAGGTGAATCAAAAAAAGACTCTCAAAAATGGATGATAACCTACAGTGATTTGGTTACACTTTTATTATGCTTCTTCGTTTTACTTTTCGCATTTTCTGAAATTGATGCGAAAAAGTTCCAAGCAATTATGGAATCTTTTCAAGGCTCACAAGGAATTTTTACTGGTGGAAAAACCATTGAAGAAGCTCCGTTTATTAATACTGATTATTTGCCTGAAAAATTAACATCAAGAGAAATTCAAGAAGTAGAGGATTTAAAAAAGTTAAAAGGGTTAGTTGAAAGTTATGCTAATACTAAAGGTTTATCTAGTGAAATTCAGGCAATAATCGAAGAACGAGGACTAATAATTCGTATCTTAAATAATGTGTTTTTTGATTCAGGGAAAGCAACGATTAAGCCTGAAGCTAAGGAAATCATACTTGATCTTGGAGATATGTTAAAAACAGAAGGTATTAAAGATAAATTTATAAAAATAGAAGGTCATACTGATACAGATAGAATAATAGGCACTAGTGTTTTCAAGTCAAATTGGGATTTATCAGGAATGAGAGCTTGTAATGTATTAACATTATTGGTAAATGAAAAAAATATCCACGATGATAGAATATCTTTTTCTGGATATGCATTTACCAGACCTGTTGCTCCTAATGATACTTATGAAAACAAAGCAAAAAATAGGAGAGTAGAGATAGTAATATTAAAATCATTTTATAATAAATGGGAATCTAATTAAAAATAAGGAGTTAGAAAAATGAGTACTAAAAAAATATTTATTTTTGCATTGATTTCACTGATAATTATTGTAGCAGTAGTTGCAGCTATCTTTAGGTTTGTTATATTTAAAGATTATGAAGTAAAAAAGGAAGTAGTTAAAGAATCATATTATTTTAATGTTGATCAAATGATTTGCAATCTTATGGACACGAATAGTATTGCAAGATTAAAGATTGTAATTGAAACTACAGATGAAGAACTACTTAAGGAATTCGAGAAGAAGAATTTCTTGATAAAAAACTCAATAAATGAAATAATTAGAAACAAACAAAGAGATGAATTGGAAGGGAGTAGTGGACAGCTTTCTCTTCAAAAAGAGCTTGTAAAAAGGCTTCAGACTATTTTTAATAAGGAAATAATAAATATTTATTTTGAAGAACTAATCATTCAGTAGGGAGGTAAAAACATTGGCTGAGGTATTATCGCAAAATGAAATAGATGCCCTACTTAGCGCTTTGAATTCTGGAGAAGTTGATGTAAATGAAATTGAGGAAGGTAAATTACAAAAAACGGTAAGAAATTATGATTTTCGAAATCCTCAAAAAATTGCAAAAGATCAGCTAAGGACAATGGAAATTATTCATGAGAATTTTGGAAGACTTCTACAGACTTTTTTATCTGGTTATTTAAGGGCTGCAGTAAAAATTGAAGTTTTAACTGTTGATCAATATGCATACAGTGAATTTAATAATGCAGTCTCAAATCCTGCATTTTTACCAATAATTGATTTAAGACCGTTATCTGGTCAGATAATCATGGATATTTCTCCAAAGCTTGCATTTGCTATGATAGAACGGCTACTTGGGGGAGATGGGGAAAAAAATAACGAAACTAGAAGCTTTACAGAGATAGAATTAACAT
>DAOUQG010000212.1 GCA_030625765.1 Thermohalobacteraceae bacterium
CCTCCTAAAATTTGTCATTCCCATTACCTCCTTGCATTTTTTGCTAACTATCTATATTTTAGCATTAATTGTAAGAATATCAAATACAAATTAGTTAGACCTTTATCTCATTATTAACTGTACTAGTACAGAAGTGAAATATTATTATTGAAAATATCATGACCTATAGGTATATTAGAACTATAGAAGTACATTTGTTATATAAAAAAACAATACAATGCCTGTTAAATTATTAAAAAATGACATAAAGGTTATGGTGTTTTGAATATTTTTAGAAAGGAGTATTAGCATGGAACAATATATAATAAGAGAAGTTAGAAACAGTGATAAGAATGATTTCATAAAAATATTTAATTATTTTATCAAAAATTCTATGGCAGCGTATGGTGAGGAAAAAATACCAGATGAAGCATTTAACTTTTTTAGAAAAAGCACAGAAAAATTCGGGTTTTATGTAATTGAATGCAATGAAGAAGTAGTTGGTTTTGGATTTGTTCGTCCTTATAATAGTGTAAAAAGCTTTGATAGGGCAGCACAATTAACATATTTTATTTTACCAGAATATACGAGAAAGGGATTGGGGTCAAGATTTCTTACCTTATTAACTGAAAAAGCTAAGGAAAAAGGTGTCGACACTTTACTCGCTCATATTTCGTCTGAAAACGAAAGAAGTCTTCAATTTCATAAAAAACAAGGTTTTACTGAATGTGGACGATTGAAGCGTATTGGGACAAAATTTGGCAAAGACTTTGATGTAGTTTGGATGCAGAAATTTATATAAAATAATAACGAAATATTTCATGAAAGGATTGAAAGGGTTTGAAAGAGTTAAAATCTAATCTCAAATATATTCAAGGTGGACTGGAATTAATAGATGTAGTAAAAAATTTATGGGAAAAGCTAAATAATCATCATAAAGAAAAATCAATTCATTTTAAAGAGCATCATTCAAATCTTACTTATGATATGAGAAAAGAAGCATTATTAATAAAATCTAGAGCAGGCAAGATTAAAATAGATATTGTAAAAGATATAGCAAATGAATCATTAGTTGGATATTGTATAAGTACGATAAGTAGTGATAAAGTTGGAGAGGTTGATTCTCTTTATGTAGAAACAGAATATAGAGGTCAAAATATTGGAGATTATTTTATGGAAAAAGCACTTGAATGGATGGACAGTAATAATGTAGTAAAAAAGCAAATTGGAGTAGCAGCAGGAAATGATAAGGTTTATGAGTTTTATAAAAGATATAATTTTTATCCTAGAGTAACAATGTTAGTTCAAAAATAGATGTGGATTACAAAAAACTATATTATTAAAGAGGTAATAATATAGAAAAAGAAGAAGGCTGTTAATAGGTGCTATTAACAGCCTTAATATTTGCATTATTCAATTATCGTCATAACTTCGTCAACAGATTTTCTTGGTGGACTTTTAAGTTCAGATTCTTCTGGAACTCCTAGAGGAGTTATAGCTGCAAGAAAGTATCCTTCTTTTTGAAATCCAATATATTCTTCTAATTCTTTTCTAGCATAGTTTGGACCTGTCATCCAACAACATCCATATCCCATATTAGCTGAAGCCAATAAAAGGTTTTCCATAGCAGCTCCAATATTTTGAATGCCTGGTGAAGCTTTTAATAAATCATGAATTTCATCATTAGAAGCTCCTTTAGCCTTTAACAAATCTAATCCAGTGGCAGGATAAGGACCTGCATATAATAAAATAACAATCGGAGCATTTCTAAAAACAGTATGATATTTTACATACTTGGTAAAGGCTTGAGCCATATCTTTGTCTTGAGTATAACTTGCAAGCTCTGAGTTTTTCTTTTCAATAATGTTAGCCATGCCTTCGATTTTTTCTTTGCTTTTTATAACGACAAAGTGCCAGTTCTGTTTATTTTTACCTGATGGTGCATATGTAGCGGCCTTAATTATTTCTTTTATATCTTCCATTGGCACAGCATCGTTTTTAAATTTTCTAACACTATGTCTTTTGTAAATGAAATCTAAATTACTCAATTATGAAACCTCCTTTGAAAGGATAAGATGTTAATAATTAACATTTTATCTTTAATTATATATACTGTATAGAATAGCGTTTATTTTATTATATTATTCATTTGATATTCATGCAAGTTCTACTAAGGTATATTATATAGTGAACATATAATATTTTGAATAACGATAATTTATATTAAGGAATCAAGGTGTTCGATAAAACCACAATGTCATTTTGTAAGAATATAAGAGGATTAATCATAACAAATATAGAAGTAAAATGGTTATAATTCATTATGAATAAATTACTCATAGAGATGGTTAGAATTGTATATATAACTAATTTATTTTCAATATGAAGTTTAAAAAATTTGTTAACATGGGGGGATATCATGCCTGATATTATAACTCATATCCAATTTGGATTTGATATAATTAATAAATTAGAAGTCTCAAAATGGAGTGAAGCAATTAAGAAGAACAAAAATTTATTTATATTAGGGTGTCAAGGTCCAGATATTTTTTTCTACAATGATTTTTTACCATGGATTAAAAATAAAAGAGGACGTAAGATTGGCAACTCTTTGCATCTAGAGAAAACTGGTGATTTCTTTGTAAATAGTCTTAAATATATTAATGAGAGAATTCATAATAAAGAAGAGCTTGAAACATTATTTATATATTTATCAGGCTTTATGTGTCATTTTGGACTTGATAAAAAAACACATCCATATATATTTTATTTTACAGGAGAATATGATGAAAATAATCCCGTAACGTATAAGTATAAAGGGAATCACAAGAAATTTGAACAAATAATCGATACCATTCTACTTAAACACAAAGGAGGAGAGGATAGTTATAAATATTCAATATATAAAAAGATAGATGTTGGGAAATCATTGCCGAAAGCAGTGATAGATTTTTATAGCTATATTTTTAGGGAGCTGTATGACTATAAAATAGATGGCTGTATTGCAAATGACTCGTATAAAGATTTAAAAAAAGTTTTAAAAATAATTCATGATCCATATGGAATAAAAAAAGGATTGCTTCATATTGTTGATATTATTAAGAAAGATAAAATAAATTATAGTGAGCTTACTTATCACATTAGAATGGATTTTTCACTTGACTATATGAATAAAAATCACGATAAATGGGTTCATCCATGTGACAAAAATGAGGAATACACAGATAGTTTTTATGATTTATATAACAAAGCATTATTAGACAGTTGCAAAATGATATCATCATCAATAAGCTTTTTAGAGGGAAATATTACAGAAAATGAGTTAATAAAAGCTTTTCCAAATTTGACATATTGTACAGGTAAAATAAATGATGAAAAGTATGTAAAAAAGTATTTTTCACCAATATTTAAATAGATAGATTTTTTTATATTAACAATAAAAGGGTGCATTTTATTTTGGCACCCTCTTTATAATTTTTAAATGACCAAAGATAAGAGTTACAATAGGTAATAAATAGCATAATACTGCAAAAGGTGCATATTTCAAAACGCTTGTGCCCAAAGCAACTGATATTAATAAACCATTTATGTTCCAAGGTATTAATGGAGCAATCACAGTAGCAGAATCTCCTATAGTTCTAGCTAAAGTATTTTGAGAAATGTTTAGCTTTTTAAATGATTCGGTCATAGATTTACCAGGAATTATTATTGCCAATGTTTGATTAAGAGTAATAATATTTACTAATATTCCAAGTATACATGTTTTATATATTAGCATACTAATTGTTTCAATATTACTAATAAATCTTTTAATTAATGGTTTAATCATATTAGTTCCTTCTAAAATCCCATAAAGAGCTGTTGCAGAGCTTACAATTAATAAAATACCTTTTACTGCAATTAATCCACCACCTGAAATTATTGAAGCAATAAGCGAGCTCTTACTATTAAAACCAAAAACAGAAATTCTCGCTATTTCAAGTAAACTGGTATTTTGATAAATTTGTCCCAGAATTAATGCCATAAAGATACCTAAAATCAGGTTATATTTAATATTAATTTTTAATATAGACATTAGTATTATGACTGCTGGAGGTAATAATAAGATTAGTCTTATATTAAAGCTATTATTTAATAATTCTTTTAAATTATTTACTGAGTTAAGAGTATTTTCATCAATAGAATATCTTGTTCCTATTAAAAAATAAAATAAAGTAGAAATTATTAAAACTGGTACTAATGTTGATATCATATGCTTAATATTTTCATAGATATTGGTTTTTGTTATTACAGAAACAAGGTTTGCACTACTTGACATAGGAGAAGTTCTATCACCTAAGAAAGCACCTGAAACTATAGCCCCAGCAACTATGTGTGGTGGTACTCCTAAGCCTAACCCTATACCCATCAAAGGAATACCTGCAGTACTTATGGTACCAATACTTGTTCCAAGAATTAAAGATATAAAGCTAGATATTAAAAAGGCTGCAAGTACAAAATTCATATTAGACAAATAAGTAAACCCATAATACATAAGTGATGGTATTGTACCGCTTACCATCCATACAGATATGATGATTCCTATTAAAGCCATGATGATAAGAACTATATAAGCATCCTTGACTCCCAATAATGCCATATTTAATAAATCAATAATTCTAAATCCATTTAAGAGACTAATTATTATACATATAATTATTCCGCACAAAATTCCCCAAAACGCAGAATAGCCTTTTACAACAAAAAAAACTATAAACAGTATAGTTGATAGTATAGCAGTTATTGAATGTGTTACAGGAATAATTTTAGACATACAGACTCTCCTTTTCAGATTTACGAACATGATGCCTTGCATACCCAAGACACAAAAAGTTATGATAACACAACACTTCTGAATTTGTATTATTATTCGATAAGTAGATTACACAAATCTTGATTTGTTGTAAGTCACTTAGTTTCTTCATCATAAGTAGAGAACAGAAATCTTGATTTCTTGTGAATCACTTAGTAT
>DAOUQG010000091.1 GCA_030625765.1 Thermohalobacteraceae bacterium
CCAGCTGGTAAAGTAAAGCTGCCATAGGTTTTAGTAGGAAAATTGTGATTGCCAAAATCAACACTCACATCGTAGCTACTTTGTTGTCTTTCAATCTCTTGCCTTGCATAGAATTCGATTTCCTCTAAGTTGTTTTTAATAATTTCTCTTGATTCCTCTAAAGATGTAGATTGTTCAAATTTTTGATTCATGCTCTCTATTATTTTATCTCTTACCTTTAGCTTTAAAGCTTGGTCTTTAAGAGAATCACTATTTGCTATAACATGAAATCTTATAAGCTTTTCTCTATAGCCCTGCCTGTTTTTATATACTTCATTTAACGATAATATTCCAAATACTAATAAAAAGGATAAAATTAATATTATTCCATTTGAAAACACTCTTCTTTTCATTACCTCTCCTCCAATTTTAAAAATATACCACTTATTCCCATACTTGTCCAAGTATTTTTTGGATACCTATTTAAATATTCACTCTACATCATAAAGTATTAACACTAGAGGTAATTTTTAAACATATTCCCTAGAAGTTTTTATTTAGTCAATCCTATCCTTCTTATCTTTGCATCTATTTTTACGTCTATGTCAACATTAGAAAATTCATTCTCCCAATCATCTTTTACTGTATTCCATATGCTAGGTTTAAACTTCTTCAGATAATCTCCAACATTTATAACATCTACTTTATAGTCCTGCTGAATTTTTTCAACCATATCCAAAATTTGTTTTCTTAGATGTACTTCTACTTTTGTCTCAACCTTTTTAAGAACTTTGTCATCTAGTACACTTTCAGAGGTTCCTAGCTTATATTGTGTTAAATCACCTTCCATCTCAATAATAAAGTCTACCTTGATTTTTCCGTCTTCTACCCTTGCTTTCTGCTTTGTAGAGCTCTCAGTTAAAAGATAAGGTATTACAATATCATCATAAGTCACCATTACAATTGTCTGTGATTTAATCTCATCTTTCAAAAACATTGCACTCCTATTTTCAATTTCCCCAAGCCAGCCTATTAACATATAATTTTTTATAACAGCGGAGCCTGCTCCCTTTATATCATCCTTACCAGGAATCACGCTAGGCATAAGTGCATTTTGATTATTATGAAGGCTAATAATTAAATCTCCTAGTGTTAAAGGGTTAAACCTTGCACTTCTTCCAGCTGATTCAGAAATCCCTGATAAATACATACCAACATCTTCTTCAAACTTGGACTGAATATTTATAATGTCTTTAGCTTCTCCTGTAGCAACTAATACATTTATTTTTCTACTAATTTCATAATTTCTTTCAACACTATCCAATATTTCTTTTAGCATATCACTATTTCTTGCTACATCTTCTCCGATAATTAATGCTTTTAAATGCTGTAAAAACATAACTTTATTAAGTCTAGTTCTTAACTCCCATCTAGCTTCAATAGGGCTTAAACCAACACTACCTACTACAAATCTTGGATCGCCACTTCCTTGTTTTCCAATAGCTTCAATATTGGGGAAAGTATAGGTTAAAATATATCTTTCTCTACTATCAGTATCTTGTTCACCGCTTTCTTCTCCATCTTTATCATCCTCTTTAACATAAATATCAATTCCTACTGCAGTGACAAATGCTCTTTCGTTAATTTCTGATTTATCCCAGCATCCTGCTAATAATGTACATACTAAAAATAGTATTAATGTCAATGGCATTATTTTTCTCATATTACCCATTATCAGCCTCTCCTTTCCTATTTCTCTTTTTAATAATTACACTAATAAATAACAATATCGGTATAATTATGATAGCAAGAGTTCCCAAATAATACGTCGCTTGACTTACATAGTCATATGATGCAGCAATATTATCAGGAATTAATGATAGTATATACACAATAGGGATAAGTGGTAAAACAAAATATTTTTGCTCATTTGCTCTAAATAGCTTGCATAATATTAGCGATGCTCCAAATACGAAAGAGATTAGTGTTGAAAATATTACTAATGTCCATTGAGCCATAAAAAAACCTTGAACATTTTCTATAAAAGCACCTGGAAAATCAACAGTTTCCATAAGAGAAATTGAGGGCCAAATCTGGTGAGTAATCTCTATTTCTCCAAATGTAAAAAGAGCTAATAAAAAAACAATCAAATATATAGCTGCAATAATAATAACTGCTACTAAATTATATTTTATTGCCTTATTGGGTTTTTCAACAAATGCTGTATAAAACAATATTATTTCAAATCCAGCAAAGCTAAAAAAAACATCTATAATATTACTTGTAACATCCTTTATACTAAATTTAAACATTGGCAAAATGTTAGTAAAATCCATATCCGGTAGTAGAACAAATGACATAAATAATACAGGAAATAAAATTACTGGAATAAGCAACACTGAAATTTTCGCTATACTTTCTATACCCCCTCTTGATAAATATGCTACAACAAACAGCATTGAAATTATTATGAATTCTATAGGAGTTTTTGATAATAGATACATTTTTACAATTTCACCAAATATCCTCACTACAAAAGCTGCAAAAACTACCAAATAAATAAAATATATAATTGAGAATATATCAGAAATTGGAGTAGTCACAAGTTCCCGTCCGAATTCAACCATAGTTTTCCCTGGAAATAGCTTTGCTGTAAATGTAATCATTAATGTTAGTAAGATAACAATTACAAGACTTATAACAACTAAAATCCAACCATCTGTCCCCATCCCTTCTGCTAAAAGCCTCGGCAATGAAAGTATGCCTACCCCTATCGTTGAATTAATAATAATTGCAAACATTTGCCCATTACTTATTTTTTCATTATTAACTATCATTTTTTTCACCCTCTTATGGTTTCTTATCCCCTACATTTCCTTCATTCTGCACATTTGCATCGGGCATTCTCGTATCATCTATTGTATGTGTAAATCGAGGTCTAGTCTTCATATCCTTAATAGGGAATTTTATAAACGTATCCTTTAAATCCTTTAGATTTGCTCCAATATTTGTGAAAGGCGATAAATAAGGTACCCCAAAGCTATTTAACTTAACTAAATGTGATAATATTAGCATAAGTCCTAGCATTATCCCATATAATCCCAGTCCGGCTGCAAGAGCCATTATAAAGAATCTTAACGTTCTAAATCCTGTTGCAACGTCATAATTGGGTATTGCAAAGGATGATATAGTTGTTACAGCAACTATTATAACCATCAAGGGACTTACAATCCCAGCTTCTACAGCTGCCTGCCCGATTACTAATCCTCCTACAATACCTATTGTAGTTCCTATAGGTCCAGACAATCTAGAACCTGCTTCTCTTAAAAGCTCTATTGTAATCTCCATAATAAATGCCTCTACAAAAGCTGGGAATGGTACAGTATTTCTTGTAGCTGCTACGTATAGGGCTAACTGTGTTGGGAGCAGTCCTGGATGATATGATGTCATAGCAATATAAAGCGCTGGAAAAACTAATGATATTACTACTGCAAAATACCTTACTACTCTGACTAGTGATGTAACAAACCATCTGTTATAGTAGTCCTCAGATGACTGCAAAAATGTAGTTATAGTAGCTGGAACTATTAATGCAAAGGGTGTATTGTCTACTAATATAGCAATCCTTCCTTCATATAATGAAGCAGCTACTAAGTCAGGTCTTTCAGTAGTTTGTGCCTGTGGGAAAGGAGAAAATCTATTTCCTTCAATTAAGTACTGAATATGACCACTCTCAAGTATAGCATCAATGTCAATTTTTTCTAATTTGCTTTTTACATCATTGACTAGCTTTTTGTTTGCAATATCTTCAATATACATTAGTACAACATCTGTTTTTGATCTTATCCCAATCTGCATATATTTTGATTTCAATTTTGGGTCTCTTATTCTTCTCCTCACTAATGATGCGTTTACCTTCACAGTCTCATTAAACCCATCTCTAGGACCTCTTACCACCGTTTCAATCTGAGGTTCGCTAATTCCCCTCATGGGCCACCCTCTTGAAGACAACATTAAAATTCTGTTATATCCATCAACTAGTAATATCGTTTCTCCTACAAGAACATCATCTATAGCTTCTTCAAGAGTTTTCAATTCTTTTACTTCTGTAACAGCAATATTCCCTTTTTCCACTAGCTCAAAAAGATTATCCTTTATGCTTTTAGGATTTGGCTTTTCTTTTCTAGCTTCATTTAATAAAGGTTCCATTGCAAAATTACTTATTAATTCTTTATCAGTAAGTCCATCTATGTAAATAATTGCCATGTTAAACTTTTGTTTTTCTCCAACTTTAATCGGTCTATATACTACATCATCACAATCCTTTAGTTCTTCCTTTATTCTTTCTAGATTTCTAGTTATATTACTTGAAATAATCATGGAATTGTTTTCACCTTCCTAAACAAACTTAATAATCAGCATAAATATTGGTAAAACAAGCATGTAAACTATACCAATTACTTTTGCAATCTTAGCATCTTTTTTATAATTCTTGGAAATCAAAGCTTTTCTATCCACAAAAAAAGCAAATAGCCCAATAGCTATAATTAATAAAACGCAATATGAACTACATATATCCTTTAACTCTTTGATTATTACTGATAATGGTGACATCAACCGCACTCCTAATGGGATTTATAGTTATTTGTAAATAATATTTGCAGGAACAAGAAATATTATGCAATATTGTTTCTTTAAATAAAAAAAGAGCACCTCCTTTAGGAGATACTTTCTTTTTCAGATTCTGAGTATGTTTTTGTAGCAATAACTATATCAGTTGTTTTACTTAGTTTTTCCTTACATTCTCTCATATCTTTGTCATTTTCAAATATGCCAAAAACAGTTGGTCCACTACCACTCATTAAACTACCTAATGCACCATACCTTCGCATAGTTTCTTTTATATCTTTAATGATGGGATATTCTTTGATTGTAACGGTTTCTAATAAGTTCACCATATTATTAGCTGCAAATCCTAAATCATTACTTTTAATAGCACTTATTATTCCTTCTGTATCTGGATGCTTGTCTATACTGTCTAGATCTAAACTTTTAAATACATAAGCAGTTGATACTGCAACTCCTGGGTTAGCAAGTAAAATGTAATTATGATTAAAGTTATTAATCTGAGTTAATTTTTCTCCTACCCCTTCTGCTAAGGCTGTTCCACCCATTAAGCAATAGGGTACATCTGCTCCGATTTCTAAGCCTATTTCCATTAGCTCCTGTAGATTTAATCTCAAATCCCATAGCTTATTAAGCCCAGTTAGCACAGCTGCAGCATTTGAGCTGCCCCCAGCCAAACCAGCTGAAATAGGTATGTTTTTTTCTATGTTAATATGTATTCCATTATTATAAACATCAAACTTTTTACACAATATATCCCATGCCTTATAAACTAGGTTAGATGAATCGGTAGGTACATTTGGGTTGTTTGACTCAATCTTTATTCCCTCTTCTATCTGTTTGATAGTAATAATATCCTTTAATTCTAACTGCTGCATTATCATTCTTAGTTCATGATACCCATCGCTCCTTCTTTTTAAAACATCTAAAGAAAGATTTATTTTAGCGTAAGCATTGATTTTTATCATTCGCATTTGATCATCTCCATTCTAAATAATTATGAAAATTCTTTGATTTAAATATTATTCATCTTTTTATGTAAAATATGTCTCACAGATACATTATAATATATTTATTAACTATAAAAAAGCATCTTGCTAACCTTAGCAAGATACTTTTTTACTCTATAGTTCAAACTCAATATTCTTTTCAATAATTATTTTTTCACCTGGCATAATATTATCTGGACATGCGATTTCATTTGATTCAACTATTTCTTCTACTGTGGAATTATATCTTTTAGCTATATCCCACAGAGTATCATTTTTTTGTACTACATAGATTATAATACTTGATCTAGATTTCTTATCAATATCTTCTTCAAGCTCTTCTGCTTCAGTGACTATATTAAATTTCTTAATCCTATTAATCGATATTGCATTCTTAACAACTGCTTCTACTTCTATTTGTTTATCTCCTAATTTGTTATATCCTATACTATCTAATGCATTTTCTATTTCAAGCATTATTCCTTCATTGATTTCTTCAAAGTCAAAATATGACTTAAAAGGTATTTCGTCATTTATGCTTGCTATCTCAGTATTTACATTGGATTGATATAATACATCAACGTCCAAGATTCCTTCAATGATGACCTTTCCTTCTATTACTCTATAATCTGTAATTATAGGTTTAGCATTTAAGTTATAAACATTTCTTATTGTATCGTTACCTGATAACTCTATTGTCCCTTTCACTTCTTCTTTGATTTCTCTATAATCAATGTTTTCAGTTATGTCAACCTCTTGCTTAGTTACATTGATTTTTTTACTTGTAGAATAAGTATCGACAGTGACTTCTTTTTCCTTTTGCTCATAAATCTTTGCATTAATTTTTACCATTGATTCTATATCAATAATTCTTATATCTCCATTTATATCCTCTTTTGTATCATAATAAGAATCATCTGCTTGAAGCTTTAAGCAGCATTGCATATCCTTAACTGTACCAGGTATTTCCACAAAATGTGTGAATGGTATTTCATGAGACAAATAATTAATTTGATTATCTTCATCATCACCAAAATACATAATTGATGCTTCTATTACTCCTGCTACAATTACCTTGTCATCGACTACCTTAGTTTCTCTTTCAAAAGCTTTAACATCTACTCTAAGTATATCCAAGATATCAGGCATATCTTCATTTAGCTCAAAAGCTTCTTTAACTATTGTTGATGATTTGTTTGTACCTATTACGTCATTGTACTTGATTTTTTCCTTTAGTACCTGTAAGCCTTGAGCTCCTGTCACCTCTTTTACTATGTTTAAGCTATTATCTGACTGAACCTCACCTTTAATATCAAGTACTGTTTTAACAGAAATTCGCGAGTCATCTATCAATTTAAAGTCTATATGTTCAATATTTGATTTTATCTCTGCGCTCATTTCTTCAGTTATACCATTAATTCCTATTTCTTCTCTGAAATCAGTGCTTGCTTCAAGACTATGTATTGGCTGCTGCTCATCTATTGCATTGTATAGAACTTTAAATTTTACTTCTCCTTCAACAATAACCTTATCCTTAACTATTCTTGATTCTGCAATCTCTACATCTCCATCTATAGTAAGTATTTTATTGATGTTAGGCTTATTTTCTGGTAAACGTATTTCGCCTTCAACCAATGCCTCTATTTGATCCTTGCCAACAGTTTGGTCTATCTTAAGTAAATCCTTAATTAGTTCAACTGACATTACTTTCCCCCTCCCCTTTTATCTAAATCTGACTTTTAAATAATCTATTATATTAATATATACATATGCAATATAATATGATTAAATGTCCTAAAAAATTACTTTTCCTCTATAAAAAAATTAAACCACCCTATCAAGGGTGGTTAAAGTGTTTTAACTTATTTGAATTTTTCTATCTTCATTACAGATAGTTACTTCTACCGTTTCAGTCAATATATCCGAATAACTATAAGATACTCTTCTAACCGAATTGTATCCGCCATCAATTTTAACTACAAAAATGCTAGGATAGGCATCTTCTAAAATTCCTTCTCTGATTGTTGTTTTCTTTCTTCCTTTATTAGCCTTTAGCCTAACTTTTTTCCCTATGCAACTCTCAACGTTCTCTTTAATTTTATCCAATGAGTTTTTTTGCAACAAGTAATCACCTTCTTTCACAATGTATGGCAATTTTATTATAACATATGAATAAACTTGATGTCAAGTCTTAAACAAATATTATACTACTTTAATGTACTATTTGTCAATTAAAAAAACATAACAAAATAACTAATAAGTCTCTATAATTCTTCTAATATCTATAATAATCTACTATACCCGCTACGATTCCTTTTGATATTTCATCGATATAATTAATATCCTTGAACTTTTTTTCTTGCTGTGGGTTAGTAATATAATCAACGAAAATTTGGATAGAGCTATTTCTTACATCTTTTAATAGGAAAAAATCTGCAACCTTTACTCCTCTATCTATTATACCTATTTTTTTAACTAGACTACTCATTATAGATTTTCCTAAAAGCTCACCATCCTTATCTCCTTTATAAAAGTAAATCTCACAGCCTTGTATTGATGGACTCGGAAATGAATTTAAGCTAATATTTATAAAAAAATCTGGTTTATTTTTATTTGCAAATTGTGCTCTTTTTCCTAGCGATAAATATTTGTCTTCTTCTCTGGTTAACAATACCTTAGCTCCTAAATCTTTCAATAAACATTCTACCTTTTTAGCAATTTTTAGTACTACATCCTTTTCCCTTAATCCTTTTACCCCTACTATATCTTTGCAATTTTCACCTCCGTGCACAGGGTCTAATATTATTATTTTGCCATTTAAGGGTTTTTTTATACAAGGTTTATGATACTTTCTTATTTCTATACCAGTGTAGTAATATTTTAGAATGTTTTCAAACGAATACCCTTGAATTGCCATTTCATTTGCTCCATACTGACATAATCCTAAACCATACCCTTTTCCTCGAGTATTAAATGATATAGTATTTGGTGTAACGCTAAATCTAGTTGAATTTAAATCAAAAATCTCCATAATATCTTTTCCTTTGAACTTCTTTCCTCCAATTTTGACAGCGATTACCCTTCCACTTTCATCTTTTTCAACATCATCGATAAATCCATTAATCTCAGTTTGCAAGTCTGAAGCAATTTTTGGAAATCTTACATTTAACTTTTCTTCTATCTCCTTTAATAAAAAAATCTTCCGATTTTCCCAATATGGCGCCTTTTTACAATAATCACACAGCACTTTTCTAAGATATATTATTTCATTGCCAAGTACATTTTCTGAATTTTCTGTAGCTCCTCCACATGTACTATGATATTTTGCATTAATCGGCTTGTTATTAAATGTTATAATAAGTCCTTTTGTTTCTTCAATAGCTCTGTTTAGTTTGTGAATATTTTTTTCATAGTTTGTTTTCCACATTTCTTTCAAATACTCATCGTTCATTATATAAATGTTATGATCTTTATCACAAATATCACATTCATTGTTTGCTTTGCAGCCTTCTCCACCAAAGCATTTTGCATTTCTCACTAATTCAGTACGCGCTATTATGGCTTGTGCTTTTATTAACTCTATATGAAAATTTATATTTAATTGAGATATAACTTTCATTTTCACTATATCTTCAATTGGAATCATTTCAACTTTATTATTTTCAAATCTATATACTTTTAATAATATCCCACTGTCTTCCAACACAGAAATATACCCCCTTAATATAAATGTCTATAAATAATTTTAATAATATTCCATTTAGAATTTCTCAAAAACTCACTTTTAGATATAAATCGATATAATATATAGTATGATTTTTTTAGTTGCTATGTGAGTAGTACAATTTTTTAAGTTGAATCAATCTAGGGAGAAAAAAAAGAGAGATCGCTTAAATATAGTATAATATTGGTGTAGAACTAAAGAGTAAAGAGATGGATATGAAAGTACAAGAGGTGAAGTTAGATGGTAATAAGAGAAGATACTTATTACTTGATGATAAGGGTATACCTATAATAACTGTAGCAAAGTATTTAAAGTATCTTGATAATGGAGAGAAGAGTCCAAATACACAAAAGACATATTGTTTCTTAAACTATATTTTGAATATCTTAGCAAAATAGATGTGAATTACAGAGAGATTAACTTAAATATACTATCTGACAAGGAAATATAATAGTTACAACGTAATAGTAATTTATTGTGCAATAAAAAGACTTATCTAATTTACATTTAAATGATGATATTGAAAATGATGGGAAAATATGATATAATATATATAAGGGCATTAAATGTCTCCAGAAGATATACCTCCTTGGTGTATCTTTATTTTGTTTATAAAAGAAAGGCGTACCATTTTATTATAATAAAATGGTACGCTTTTCTAATTTTGAAAGGAGTGTTTTTATGAGTTTAGAAATGGTTAAAAGGAATAAGAGGTTAGAAGGGATCTTCAACAGAGTAGCAGCAAATTATAATAGTATCGGCCCAAAGTACTTTTCTTATTTCGGAAAAAAATTGGTTGAGTACGCAAAAGTTAATGAAGGATCAACTTTACTCGATGTAGCATGTGGTAAAGGAGCTTCATTATTCCCAGCTATTCATAGTGTTGGAGAAAATGGACAAGTCATAGGAATTGACTTTTCACAAGAAATGGTCAAAGAAACACAGTCACTTATTTGTGTACAGGGTTTGTGTAATGCTAAACTTATACAGATGGATGCTGAAAAGTTAGATTTTCTTGACAATAGTTTTGATAATGTCTTATGTGGATT
>DAOUQG010000247.1 GCA_030625765.1 Thermohalobacteraceae bacterium
ATATGGTATATCTAGATTCAGTATTCTCATATCTCTTAGCTATTTTTTTTATTATTGGGTGCATTTCCTCCTGTTTTAATGAGTTTGAGAAAATAATGTCATCATTTACATCAACATCAATAAGAACATAATCCATATTCATAGGAAATTTTATATCTTCAATTGCAAAATCTTTCAAACTAGCTATGTTCTTTATTTCCCTTGCTATACTATTTTTCATTATAATTTTTTTTGAAACACTATAAAAATCTCTTGTTCTAAAATCCTCCACATATTCATCTATATCTACATTTTTATTTATTACATTTTCCCCTATGAACTCACTAATATAGTTTGTTACAAAAAATGATACGCCATGTATTATACCTTCAATTAAAAATAGCCAAATCATTCCCCATGAAATAATAATAATAATAGATGTCAAGAAAAGTATTTTTCTTATCCTTTTTTTAAGGGTTCTTCTGTTTTTTTTCAAAGCTAACTCCCCCTTTTTGCCCTTTTGCTTATTAATTCATTTTTTTTAAATTATATCATTTCTTATCACATTTTAGTAACTAAACTTATAGTACTAAGTTTAGTTACTTCGATAAATATCAATTTTAAACTTTTATTACAGATATTTAAATATAACTAACGTAACGAGTGACTCGTTTGATGAAGAAACTAAGTGACTTACTCAAAATCAAAGATTTTGGTAATCTACTTATAGCTAAAGCTAAACATCGATGCTTAGGTAGGAGATTCTACTCCTACCTAAGTAGAAAAAGTTGAAACACCTACTTATAGAAATGAGTGTCTAATGATTTTAGATTAACATAATATTGTTTTCTCTTTTTAGAAATACAAATTTTGACTTAAGTTAACAAAATTCAATGATAATTTTATATTTTTTGTGGAATTTTAACAATATTAGTTATATAATAAATAATGCAGAAGCTCATATGTTAGTTTTTAACTATTAGGGGGAGAAAAAATGAATAATACTATACTTATAGTTGATGATGAAGAAATGATTACCACAACTCTTTCTTCTTTAATAAAGCTTGTTTTAAAATATAACGTAATAGTATCAAATGATCCGTTGGAAGTAATTGAAAATAAACTCATAGAAAAATATAACATAGATTTAGTTATTTCTGATTTTTTGATGCCAAAAATGAATGGAATTAAATTTCTAGAATATGTAAGAAAAATCAATTCTGAAATAATTACTATTCTTTTAACAGGTTATGCTGATAAAGAAAGCGCAATAAAAAGTATAAATAGAGTTGGAATATATTATTATCTAGAAAAACCTTGGGATAATAACACTCTAATTAAAGTCATTAAAAATGGATTAGAAAAAAAGAGACTTTCAGATGAATTAAATAAAAAAATAATTGAACTAGAAAGATCGCATCATGAAGTAAGTAGTTTATATGAGCTGCAGAAGAAACATTATCATAATGAAGTGGAAAATATGAAAGGCGTAATCATGGCTTTAGCAAACGTAATTGAAGCAAAGGATAAATATACAGAAGGACATGCAAGAAGAGTTGCCTATATAAGCAAAAAACTCGGACAAAAATCTAGTTTGTCTAAAGAACAACTTGAAAACCTTGAAATTGCAGGTATAATTCACGATATAGGAAAAGTAGGCGTTTCTGATAGTATATTAAATAAACCTGGCAAATTAACAAATGAAGAATTTAATTTAATTAAAAAGCATACAGTTATTGGCGAAATGATATGTAAGCCTCTAAATTGTTTGAAAAATTGTATAGAACCAATAAGACATCATCATGAAAAGCTAGATGGCTCGGGATATCCTGATGGAATAAAAAGTAACAAAATTTCAATAGAAACTAGGATACTAACTGTAGCTGATATATTTGATGCTTTATATTCTGACAGACCTTATAGAAATAGCCTTCCATTAGAAAAGGTTCGATATATCATGTTTGATGAAGTACATAATAATAAGCTAGATGGGAATATTGTTAAACTACTTTTTGAAATGATTGATAACAAAGAGATTACATGTATTAATGAAAAAGAAAAAAGACAATTTATATCCTAAATATTCTAAAAAAACTTCCCGAAAAAATCGGGAAGTTTCTTATATTATTACATCATTCCTGGCATTCCGCCCATTCCTGGCATTCCGCCTGGCATAGCATTACCTTCTTCTTCAATATCTGCAACTACTCCTTCAGTTGTTAATACCATTGCCGCTACAGAAGCAGCATTTTGAAGCGCAGATCTAGTAACCTTAGTTGGATCAACGATACCAGCACCAATCATATCTACATATTTTTCATTTAAAGCATCAAAGCCTATTCCTTCTTCCTGTTCTTTAACCTTTTCAACTATAACAGAGCCTTCTAACCCCGCGTTGTGAGCTATTTGTCTAATTGGTTCTTCTAAAGCTCTCTTAATAATGTTAATTCCAGTCTTAACATCACCTGTTACTCCATCTAATAACTTTTCAACCGCTGGGATTGCATTTAATAATGACGTTCCACCACCAGCTACTATTCCTTCTTCAACAGCAGCTCTTGTAGCAGCTAAAGCATCTTCTATTCTTAATTTCTTTTCCTTCATTTCAGTTTCAGTTGCTGCACCAACTTGGATTACTGCAACTCCACCTGATAGCTTAGCTAATCTTTCTTGTAACTTTTCTGTATCAAATTCTGATGTTGATTCTTCTATTTGAGCTCTGATTTGTCTTACTCTATCTGCTATTGCTGATTCTTCACCAGCACCTCCAACAATTGTTGTATTTTCTTTGTCAACTTTAATTGTTGCAGCTGTACCTAACATATCTATTGTAGCTTCTTTTAAATCATAGCCTAATTCTTCTGAAACAACCTCTCCACCAGTTAAGATAGCTATATCTCTAAGCATTTCTTTTCTTCTGTCACCAAAGCCTGGAGCTTTTACAGCAACACAATTGAATGTTCCTCTAATTTTGTTAACAACTAATGTAGCTAAAGCTTCACCTTCAATATCTTCAGCAATAATTAATAATTGCTTGCCTTGCTGTACTATTTGCTCTAGAACTGGTAATATGTCTTGAATGCTTGATATTTTCTTGTCAGTGATTAAAATATATGGATTTTCTAATGTTGCTTCCATTTTTTCAGCATCAGTTGCCATATATGGTGATATATATCCTCTATCAAATTGCATACCTTCAACTACTTCTAATTCAGTTTTCATTGTTTTCGATTCTTCAACAGTGATAACTCCATCATTACCTACTTTATCCATAGCTTCTGCTATAAGTTTCCCTATTTCTTCATCAGCAGCTGAAATTGAAGCAACCTGTGCAATCGATTCTTTATCCGTAATTGATTTTGAATTTGATTTAATCTCTTCTACAGCGGCATCAACGGCTTTATGTATTCCCTTCTTAATTATCATTGGGTTAGCACCAGCAGCAACATTTTTTAATCCTTCC
>DAOUQG010000172.1 GCA_030625765.1 Thermohalobacteraceae bacterium
CATATTGGGGCAAGAGGGTTTTTTACACTTCTGTTTTTTGCATATGCTATAAACAGTCATGAGTTCCTTTTGCTCATGACTGTTTTTTGTTTTATAAAAAAGTGATTAAGATATTAATAAGTTCAACTAAGTGATATCAAAATAGAAAGTGGGGAAATATATGAAATTATTTGGAACGATGAATATAAACGATAAGAATCATTTAGAAATAGGAGGCTGTGATACTACTAATTTGGCAAGAGAGTATGGAACACCATTATATGTAATAGATGAAGAGCTTGTTAGAAGTAATTGTAGACTATTTAAAAATAATTTCTCAAAAGAAGGAATAGAAACAGAGGTGTTATATGCTTCAAAAGCTTTCTTATCTTTAGCAATGTGTAAGCTTATAGAAGAAGAAGGCTTATCATTAGATGTAGTATCAGGTGGAGAGCTTTATACAGCTTTAAAAGCTGGTTTTCCTGTAAAAAAAATATATATGCATGGAAATAATAAGACAAGAGATGAGCTTACGTTAGCTATCAAATCAGGAATAGGTAGAATAATAGTTGATAATAGAAATGAATTTGAGTTGATTGAACATTTATGTGAGCAATTTGATAAAAATGTCGATATTTTATTGAGAGTAAATCCAGGTATAGAAGCTCATACACATGAATATATCCAAACTTCAAAAAATGATTCGAAATTTGGAGAAACAATTTTTAATAATGAAATTTATGACATAGTGAATAGATTTAAAGCTAGCAATAGAGTGAATTTAAAAGGATTTCATTGTCATATTGGGTCACAAATTTTTGATGCTGAATCATTTTATAAAGCAACTTATGTGATGGTTGAGTTTTTAAAGGAGATTAGAAATAAATGTGGTTTTATTACGGAAGAGCTGAATGTAGGTGGTGGCTTTGGAGTATATTACTCTTCTGGTGATACACCAGTTGATTTAAAAGTCTGTCTTGATAATATGCTCACAATAATCTATGAGGAAACTAAGAAAATAAATTTAAATATACCAAAGATCATGATAGAGCCAGGGAGAACTATAATTACAAACGCTGGTACTACTCTATATGATGTAGGAGGAACTAAAAAAACCTTTAGTGGAAGGCAATATGTATTTGTTGATGGAGGTATGACTGATAACCCAAGACCATCCTTATATGGTGCTAAATATGAAGCAGTAATTGCAAATAAAATGCAGGATGCTGACAAGGGATTATATACCGTTGCTGGAAAATGCTGCGAGTCAGGGGATGTGCTTATAAAGGATATTGAATTAAACAAAATTGAGACAAATGATATATTAGCAGTTCTTAGTACAGGTGCTTATAACTACAGCATGGCAAGTAATTACAATAGAATACCAAGGTCAGCAGTTATATTTGTCAAGGATGGACAAGCTAAACTAATAATTAAGAGAGAAACATATGAAGATATCATTAAGAACGATTTGATGTTGTAAATCTAGATATAAGGGAGGTAATCTTATTGGCAATTATAGTACAAAAATATGGAGGGACTTCTGTAGGAACTATAGATAGAATAAAGAATGTTGCAAAAAGAATTATTGAACAAAAAGAGAAGGGAAACGATATAGTAGTAGTAGTATCGGCAATGGGTAAAACTACTGATAACCTTATTAATATGGCAAATGAAATATCTGATAATCCAAGTAAACGTGAATTAGATATGCTTCTATCTACAGGTGAACAGATTTCAACCTCGTTACTATCTATGTCTTTACAGGCATATGGATATCAATCAGTCTCACTAACTGGATTTCAAGCAGGAATAAAGACAGAAGGCATTCATACTAAAAATAAGATTACAGATATTGACATTAAAAAAATAAAAGAATATCTTTCTAAAGGAATAATTGTTGTAGTTGCTGGTTTTCAAGGTGTAAATGAAAAAGGAGATATTACAACATTAGGCAGAGGAGGATCGGATACTTCAGCAGTTGCTTTGTCAGCTAAGCTGAATTGTACCTGTGAGATTTATACAGATGTCGATGGTATATATTCAGTTGATCCAAGACTATTTCCCAATGCAAAAAAGCTTGATGCAATAAGCTATCAAGAAATGATGGAAATGTCAAGCTTAGGAGCTGGAGTTATGGAAACTAGAGCAGTGGAAATAGGATGTAAATATAATATACCGATTTATGTAGCCTCTAGTAGTAAAAATATTAAAGGAACATATATAAAGGAGTATGATAAAACTATGGAAGAAAAGATGATAACAGGTCTTACGGTTAGTGATGATATATTGATGGTCACAATAAATAATGTTTATTATACCTCAAAAAACATAGCTAGGATATTTGAAAAAATTGCAGAGTATAATGTTAATGTAGATATGATAAGCCAAACTGCACCTTTTGAAGGATATGTAAATGTGTCGTTTACTGTTCCTAGAAGTGATATTTGCTCTATTGATGAAATAATGAATGAATTAAAAAAAGAAATGAAAGAGATTGAAGTATCAAAGGATGAAAATATTTCTAAGTTATCTGTTGTAGGAATCGGTATGATGAATCAATCCGGTGTTGCTGCAAAGGTATTTAAATTATTTGCTGATAACGATATAGAGTTTAAGCAAGTAACAACATCCGAAATAAGCATATCTTACACAATAGACTCAAATGATAAACAAATGGCAGTAACTATTTTAGCACAAGAATTGAATTTGTAAATTTTTTTAAATAATATAAAGAGGTGATTATAATGAAAAAGGCAAATGTAGCTATTGTTGGAGCAACTGGAATGGTAGGTAGAACGTTTTTAAAGGTTTTAGAAGAAAGAAAATTTCCAATTAACGAGCTTTATCTATTTGCATCCCAAAAATCTGCTGGGAGTAAAATAGAGTTTGGAGGTGCAGATTATACTGTAGAAGAGTTAAATGAAACTTCTTTCGAAAGAGATATTGATATTGCACTATTCTCTGCTGGTGGAGAAATCAGTAAGAAATTTGCACCTATAGCAAAAGAAAATGGAGTAATAGTAGTTGATAACAGTAGTGCATGGAGGATGGATCAAGATGTTCCTTTAGTTGTACCAGAGGTAAACCCATCAGACATAGACTGGAACAAAGGAATAATCTCAAATCCGAACTGCTCTACAATTCAAGCAGTTTTACCTCTTAAAGAATTACATGACAAATTTAACATTAAGAGAGTAATTTATTCAACTTATCAAGCTGTATCAGGTTCTGGTGTTGGAGGAATAATGGATTTAGAAAATGGAGTTAAAGGAATGCAAAATAAAAAATATCCTCATCAGATAGCTTTTAACTGTATTCCACACATTGATGTGTTCATGGATAATGGATACACAAAAGAAGAAATGAAAATGATAGAAGAGACTAAGAAGATAATGAATGATAATGACTTAAAAATAACTGCTACTACAGTTAGGGTTCCTGTGAAGTATGGACATAGTATTTCGGTAAATATTGAATTTGAAAAACCTTTTGAAATATCTGAGATCTATAGTGCGTTAGATAATACTAATGGAATAATTGTACAAGACGATATAGAGCATGATGTTTATCCTATGCCTATAAACGCAGAAGGAACTGATGAAGTGTATGTAGGAAGAATTAGAAGAGATTTTAGCGTAGAAAATGGAATTAATATGTGGGTAGTGGCTGATAATATTAGAAAAGGAGCAGCTACAAATACTGTTCAAATTGCAGAATTGCTTCTTAAAAAGCTTTAAAAAATAGTATTTAGGGTGAAGTAAATTATATTAATATTATTATTATATATGGAGGTGTTTATATATGAAATTATTCGAGGGTAGTGGGGTCGCATTAGTTACGCCTTTTAAAGAAAACAAAGTAGATTATGACAAACTAGAGGAATTGATAGAATGGCATATAGAAAATAAAACAGATGCAATAATTATTTGTGGAACAACTGGAGAGGCTTCAACAATGAGTGAAGAGGAAAACAAAGATGTTATTAAATTTGCTGTAGATAAGACAAATAAAAGAGTTCAGGTTATAGCTGGAACAGGAAGTAATAATACCCATCATGCTATAGAGCTAAGTAAATATGCACAAGAGGTTGGTGTCGATGGACTACTAGTAGTTACACCATATTATAACAAAACTACTCAAAAAGGTTTGATAGAGCATTATAAAGCAATAGCCAGCAGTGTAACATTACCTATTATTATCTACAATGTTCCAGGAAGAACTGGGCTTAATGTTTTACCAAAAACAGTTAAAAAATTATCTGAAATTGAAAATATTAGTGCTATTAAAGAAGCAAGTGGAGATATAAGTCAAGTAGCTGAAATTGCTAGATTATGTGGAGACGATTTTATTATCTACAGTGGAAATGATGATATGGTTGTTCCGTTATTGTCACTTGGTGGTAAAGGGGTTATATCTGTAGTTGCAAACATACTTCCAAAGGAAACTCATACTATGGTTATGGAATATTTGAATGGAAGAGTTGAAGAAGCAAGAAAATTACAGCTATCAATGAACGGGTTAATAAATGCATTATTTATTGAAACAAATCCAATTCCAGTTAAAACAGCTATGAATTTAATGGAAATGAATGTAGGAACTACAAGATTACCATTGACTACAATGAATGAAGATAATCTTCAAGTATTAATAGATACTATGATAGACTATGGTATTGAAGTAGGAGGAAAATAGTATGATGAAGGTGCTAATTAGTGGTTGTAATGGAGCAATGGGGCAGGTTTTGACTAAAGTAATAGAGGAAATACAAGATATGGAAACAGTTGCAGGAATAGATATTAATCCTGATAGAAATAATAATAACTATCCTGTATATAGCAAGATATCTAGTTTTAAAGAAAAAGCAGATGTAATTATTGATTTTTCAAACCCCAATTGTATAGACTTGCTTTTGGATTATGGAATTAAAACAAAAACGCCTCTTGTAATAGCTACTACTGGCATAACAAATGAGAATGCTGAAGCTATAAAAATGGCATCTGAAAAAATACCTATTTTCCAATCAGCAAACATGTCATTAGGAATAAATGTTTTAATTAATCTAGTACGAAAAGCAGCAACGATTTTTAATGAATCATATGATATTGAAATAATTGAAAAGCATCATAATAAAAAAATTGATTCTCCTAGTGGAACTGCATATATGATAGCAAATGCAATAAACGAAGAATTTAACAATTCTAAAGAATTTGCCTTTGGAAGAGAAGGAACTAACGAAAGAAGAACAAAAAATGAAATAGGAATTCATGCAGTTCGAGGAGGTACTATACCAGGTGAGCATACTGTTATATATGCAGGAATGGATGAAATAATTGAAATTAAACATACAGCTTTATCAAAAAAAATATTTGCACAAGGTGCTATAGAAGCTGCTAGGTATATCATAGGTAAAGATACAGGATTGTATAATATGAATGATTTGATATGTTTGAGTGATGAATAAAAAATGGATAAGAAAAGGGTGATAAGCAAATGAATGATGGAGCAAACAATCTAGTAATAAACAATCTTACTGACCCTTATGAAATTGCAAGATTTATAAAGGAAGCAAAAAAAAGCACCCCTGTGAAATTATATATTAAGGGTCAGTTTGACGATATTGATTTTTCAGGGTATAGAGCGTTTGGAGAAGGAAGCTTTAGGATAATATTTGGAGAACAAGATAAAATAAGTTCTTTTCTTGAAAATCATCAAAATAAAATTGAATACTATGAAATTGAAAATGACAGAAGAAATTCAGCTATACCACTTCTTGACATGAGAAATATTGAGGCCAGAATTGAGCCAGGTGCTTTTATTAGAGATAGAGTTAACATTGGTAAAAATGTAGTTATTATGATGGGAGCAGTTATTAATATTGGTGCTGAAATCGGGGAAAATACTATGATAGATATGAATGCTGTTGTAGGTGCAAGAGGTACTATAGGAAAAAATGTACATGTTGGAGCAGGAGCAGTAATAGCAGGCGTATTAGAACCACCTAGTAAAACACCTGTAATAATAGAAGATGATGTAATGATAGGAGCTAATGCTGTGATTTTAGAGGGTGTTAAAGTAGGTAAAGGTGCAGTTGTTGCTGCTGGTTCTGTAGTTACTAGAGACGTTGAGCCAAATAGTGTTGTAGCAGGTATACCTGCAAGAGTAATAAAAGAAAAAGATGCTAAAACTGCTGATAAGGTAAAGCTTTTAGATGATTTAAGAAAATAATCTGAAAGAAATCATGTTGCAAAAGTGGTTGTAAGAATTTGTATTATTATTCTCGCTGTTCAGATATACAGCACTTCTTTGAATTAAAATAAAAGTAAGAAGTGTTGTATATGATTCACGACTCGAATAACAATACAAATTCAAATGTGCTTTGTTTTCAAACATTTTATGTCTTGTATGCAACGCATGTTTGTTAATTTATTTTGAGTGGGTGATAATATGAGAAATTTATACCTAGAAGACAAAAAATATATTTTAAATACTTACAATAGATTGGATTTAATAATTGAAAGAGGAGAAGGTTCATATCTTTATGATTCAA
>DAOUQG010000097.1 GCA_030625765.1 Thermohalobacteraceae bacterium
ATGAATAAGGTACTAAGAGAGGTAGCTGAAATCGAGTATAATAGAACCGCTCCTTTTTTAACCTCTAAGGTTATGAGAATATTGAAGAAGGAAACAGGAATTGATGATTTTTATCTTGAAGAAAAGACTTTTTTTAATAAAAATCTGTTATCTATGGAAGATGAGATTGAAGATATTTTAAATAGCTCAAAGGATAGATTTAAAACAGCACTAAGAGTTGCTTTGTCGGGAAATATTGTAGACTTTGGTGCACTTGATGAAATAAGCTTTGAACAGGTTAGAAATGTTATTAAAAATGTTCTAGAAAGTGATTTTGACGAAGAATTATGCAAAAAATTGAAATATGAATTATCAAAATCAAAAACGTTATTATATATTGGGGATAATACGGGAGAGATCGTATTTGATAAGATATTTATAAGAGAAATTTTACGAGAATACTCAAATATTGATATTTTCTTTGCAGTTAGAGGCGTACCAGTGTTAAATGATGTCACTGAAGATGATGCATATTTTGTGGGACTTGATCAATTTGCAAAAATAACAAATAATGGAACTGATTTGCCTGGAACAGACCTTTTGGAGGTATCAAATGAGTTCAAAGAAATATTTAACAATTCAGATGTTATAATATCAAAGGGGCAAGGAAATTTTGAATCTTTATCAGATTGTGGAAAGAACATCTATTATCTATTTTTATGTAAGTGTGATATGTTGATGAAGAAACTTAAATCTGAGAAGTTATCAACAATGTTTATACATGAATCAAGCATTTGCATAGAATAATTTTTGCAAGTAAAAAAAGGCTTGTAGTGCCTTATTATTAAAAATGTGAAAGGAGTAATAATAAATGAAAATTGCAATAATCTATCATAGCGAAACAGGAAATACAGAGAAGGTAGCAGATTTAATAGCTCAAGGAACAAAAAAAGTAGAAGGTACTGAGACAAAATGTATGTCAATTAATAATGTCGATGCTGCATTTGTTGAAGAAGCAAAAGTAATCTTTTTTGGAACACCTACATATGCAGGGACGTATTCATGGCAAATGAAAAAATGGTTAGATACTTGTAAACTTAAGTTAGCAGGAAAAGTGGGTTCTGTATTTGCTACAGAAAACTTTTTAGGCGGAGGGGCAGACAATGCTGAATTGGCGCTCTTGAGTGAATTATTAGTTAAAGGAATGTTTATATATTCTGTAGGTTCAAGTGAAGGAAATCCATATACTCACTTTGGTGCTGTATGTATAAAAGATGGAACAGCAGAACAAAAGGATCGAGTAGAGATATTTGCTGAAAGAGTTGCCAAAAATGCAGTGAAATTATTTAAAGAATAAATATTGTTTTAGAATTAATCTGTAAAAATTGTAGAAAAAGCAAAGGGTGAAAATCTCTTTGTTTTTTTATATGAACAATTCATATATATAGATTAATGAAGAGACTTTCAATTGTAATGTTGTAGAACTAATAGACATCTTTGTTAGACAATAGATTATTTTGGTATTTGTTACATGATTTATACATAGATTTCTATTAGATGTTATACAATTGGAGGTATAAATATGAAAGTTCTAATAACCGGAGGATATGGTTTTATAGGTTCGCATACAGCAGAAAGGTTTTATAAAGAAGGTTATGAGGTTTATATATTAGATAACCTTTCAACAGGTAATAAAGATAATATTAAGATTGAACATAAATTCTATAATATGAACATTGAAGATAAAAAGTGTTGTGAAATTTTTGAAAATAACGAGTTTGACGTAGTTGTACATTTGGCTGCTCAAATAAATGCTCAAGCTTCAATTGAGCACCCTTATTTTGATGCTAAATCGAATATTTTGGGTTTAATAAATATGTTAGATTTAGCAAGTAAGAATAATGTTAAAAAATTTATTTTTGCTTCATCAGCTGCAGTATATGGAAGCAATAAGAAATTACCTTTATCAGAAAAGGATGAATGTAGTCCAATATCTCCATATGGAGTAAGTAAACTAGCTGGAGAAGAGTATTGTAAGTTATGGAAAACAATGTATGCATTAGATACAATATGTCTTAGATTTTCCAACGTGTATGGACCAAGACAGTCAATAAAAGGTGACGGTGGGGTAATTTCGATATTTATGAAGAATATTTTCAATAGTAAAATTTTATATGTTTATGGAACTGGAGAACAGACAAGAGATTTTATTTACATTGAAGATGTTGTCGATGCCATTTTCAAATCACGTAATTTTTGCTATGCGGATGTTCTTAATATATCTTCTGATAACCAATGTAGCGTAAATAGAATACTTAAGATAATTAAAAAACTTCATCCATTTGACAGAGTACAATATACTAGTCCAAAAAAAGGAGATATACTTCATTCAAGATTGTCAAATAAATATGTTACCTATAAGCTTAATTGGATTCCATTGTATAGCCTAGAACAAGGAATAGAGAGGACATATATATGGTATAAAGAAAATTTTAAAGATATTTTAGATTAACAAACATGTATAACACGTACTTAGGTATAAAAAATAATGAAAATATAAGAATTAACAGTCTCTATTTTTCATTAAACATATGAAAATATGTTAGTATTGATACAATTAAAAATTTTTGAAATTTTAAAATCTACTCTCGACAAAGTTTTACAAAATATTCAGGCTTTATTATTTAAAATATTATATATAGGTAATAAATTATAGTTTAAGATGGTGATTTACATCTTACATCAAAAAATTACATAAGTTCTAAACTTGGGGGAAATTAAAAATGTATGATTCTAGAAAAGCTAAAATATTAATTGTAGATGACAGTCAATTCAATCTTCAAATAATTAAAAATGTAATAAATAAAAATGGGTATGAACCAGTTCTGATTTCAAGTGCAAAAGAAGTAGTTAAGACTGTGAAAAAGGAAAAGCCTGATCTTATTTTACTTGATATAATTATGCCAGAAATGAATGGTTATGAAGTATGTAAAATTATAAGAAATGACAGTAAAATAAAAGATATCCCAATAATTTTTTTGACAGGTCAATCAAGCATAGAGGATGTTGCAAAAGGCTTTGAAGTTGGAGCAGTAGATTATATTAATAAACCATTTTATGAAGAAGAACTAATTGCGAGAGTAAAGACTCATTTACAGCTAAAAAAACTACATGATGAGTTAAAAAAAAGTAATGAACAATTAACTAAAACATATGAGGAACTTCTAAAGGCAAATGAAATCATTCAATATAAAAAGCTTCAGGCTGAATTTTTTGCAAATATATCTCACGAATTCAAGACACCTTTAAATTTAATATTTAGTACTATACAATTACTTGAGTTATGTCCTGGAGATACAACATATAATAATGATAGATACACTAGTATTATGAAGCAAAATTGTTATAGGCTTTTGAGATTGGTTAATAATTTTATTGATATTACTAAAATGGATTCGGGTTATTATGAACTCGAATTAAAAAATCACAATATTGTATATATAGTTGAAGAGATAGTATTGTCAATATCAGAGTATATAGAACGTAACGAATTGGAACTTATATTTGATACTGATATTGAGGAGAAGATAATTGCATGTGATGTAAATAAAATTGAGAGAATTATACTTAATCTTCTTTCAAATGCTATTAAATTTACTAAAACGGGTGGTAAGATAATTGTGAATATGTATGATAAAGGAGAAAGTGTAGTTATTTCAGTTAAAGATACAGGTAGAGGCATTCCAAAATGTAAAATAGATACAATCTTTGAAAGATTTGTTCAGATTGATAAATCATTATCAAGAAAACAAGAAGGAAGTGGCATAGGATTATCATTAGTAAAAGCCCTAGTTGAACTACATGATGGAACTATTAGTGTTAAGAGTGAGTATGGAAAAGGAAGTGAGTTTATTATAGAACTTCCAGCGAAGGTAGTAGCTGAAGAAAATGTAAACGAAAAGACTGATGATAATTATAATAACCATAATAACTATATAGAAAGCATAAATATAGAGTTTTCAGATATATACTCAGTAAGCTAGAAAGGGTACTAATCACAAAAAAAAGGATTCATTATAAAAGGCTATCGAATGGTAGCTTTTTTTAAAATAAAATCCTTAAATGTATATTTAACTATCTTCTGAATTTTTACAATCAAGACAATATCCATATAATTCAAGCTTATGATCTGTCAAAATGAACTTTTTATTTTTAATTATCTGTTTTAAATTATCTATTGGACAAAAATCTATTACTTCTGTCTTACCACATTTCTTACAAATTATATGATGATGATGTTTATCAGAGCAGACTAATTTATATAAAGCCATCCCATTTTCAGTCAAAACCTTATATACAAGCTTTAATTTTTCTAATATTTCTAAGTTTCTATATACTGTTGACATATTAGTTTTTGGATAGATTTCTTTTGATTTTTCAAATAGGTTTTCAACTGTAATGAGATTATTATGATTTTCAGCCAAAGCACGTAAGATTGCTTTTCTTTGAACAGTAATTTTATATCCATTCATTTTCAATTTATCTAACAAATTGTCTAAATTCATATTATCCACTCCTAATATTCCATATTTTAATAATAGCATACAATAATTACATCTTACAATGTAATTATTGTATGAAATAAAAATTTGTGTCAAATACTAATATTGACATATTAGTTAAATATGTTAATATTGTATCTAGAAATGCAAATGATTCGCAATAAGGAGTGATAAAGTGAATAATAAAAGATATTTATTATATTTGCTAATTATATTTATGATAATAAGCATCAGTGGATGCAAAGCTATAGAACTAGATAATACATTATTAAATACTTCTAAGAACAGAATAACTGTTGCAGTATCAATAGTCCCGCAAGAGACGTTTGTTAAAGCAGTTGCAGGAGATTTAGTGGATGTAACAGTTATGATTCCACCTGGAAATAGCCCTGCTAATTATCAGCCAACACCAAAGCAGATGATAAAATTTAGTCAATCGAAAATATACTTTTCCATAGGTGTTCCCACAGAAGAAGTTAATATCATGCCAACTATAAAAGATTTTAATAATAATATAAAGGTGATTTCGTTGGCTGATAAAGTAGGAGAGGTATATCCATATAGAAATTCTGGAGAAGGAAGAGACCCTCATATTTGGCTTTCTCCAAAGCGTGTTAAGGTTATGATAGAACTAATAAGAGATGAATTAATTAAGCTAGACCCTGATAACAGATCTACATATGAAAAAAACGCAAATGAATATATAGAGAAGCTTAATAGAGTTGACAATGAAATAAAAGCAATATTAGATGGTTTTGAACAGCAATCTTTTATAATATATCATCCCTCTTTTGGATATTTTGCCGATGATTATGGTTTGAATATGATTACAGTAGAAGAAGAAGGTAAAGAAGCAACTGTAAAAAGATTACAAGAGGTTATCGATTATGCAAAAAAGGAAAACATTAAAATCATCTTTTTTCAAGAAGAATTTGATAGTCAACAGGCTGAGACAATAGCAAAAGAAATAGGAGGAGCAGCTATAAAAGTTTCACCATTAGCACTAAATTACATAGAGAATCTAGAATTCATTGCTCAAAAGCTTAAAGAGGTGTTAAGATAGGAGGCGGTTGGGATGTACGATATTGATATAGAAGATCTAAGTGTTTATTATGGCTCTGTATGCGCACTTAAAAACATAAATCTAAAGGTAAAAAGTCAGAAATTCTTAGGAATTACGGGTCCAAATGGTGGAGGAAAGACTACTTTCATAAAAGTATTATTAGGACTATTAAAACCTACAAGGGGCTCAGTTTTTATCAAGAGGGACTCGGTTATTGGATACGTCCCTCAATATGTGTTCTTTGATAGAAGATTTCCTATCGATGTTTTAGATACTATACTTATGGGTAGATTGCCAAATAAAATTAGATTGTTTCAGGGCTTTTCAGTTGAAGATAAAAAATGTGTACAAGAAGTTATGGAATATTTAAGAATAAGAGATTTATCAAATAGACAAATTGGACAATTATCAGGAGGACAAATGCAAAAGGTTCTTATTGCTAGAGCTTTAGTTTCAGACCCCAAAATTCTTGTTTTAGATGAGCCTGCTGCAAGCTTAGATTCAAGTACTAAAAAGGAAATATATGAAATGCTACATAAACTTAGTAAAGATAAGACCATTATTGTTGTGAGTCATGACATGGAAGAGATATTTTCATATGCAGATAATGTAATATTTTTGAATAAGACTATACAACACTATAAGAATGAATAAAAGGTACTATGGAGGTAAAAAATGGTTATAGCTTTTTTTAGTTACACATTTATTCAAAATGCTTTTATGGCAGCTGTTTTAGCCAGTATTGTTTGTGGTATAATTGGACCAATTATTGTTGAAAAGCATTTAGTAAGCATGAGTGGAGGAATAGCGCATGCTTCATTTGGAGGAATTGGGTTTGGATATTTGCTTGGAATTGAACCTATTATAGGAGGATTAATATTTTCTATAGGGGCTTCTTTAAGTATATCCACAATTAAAAAGAAGACTAATACTAATTCAGACATTTTAATAGGTATGTTTTGGGCTGTTGGAATGGCATTAGGTATATTATTTATTTCACTAACTCCTGGGTACCCTCCTGATATGACTTCATATTTATTTGGTGATATTCTAACAGTTTCTTCTCTATATATAAAAATCATGCTGGTATTAAGTACACTAATAACATTTTCTATTATCAGTATATTTAATTATTGGAGGGCATATCTGTTTGATGAAGAATTTTTAAAAGTGTTAGGTATAAATATTCTAAGACTTGAACGTGTTTTATTTATATTAATATCATTAAGTATAGTTATTCTTATAAAGGTTGTAGGGATAATACTGATTATAGCACTATTAACTATTCCACCAGCTATAGCAAAATTATTTACTGATAATCTTAAGAGCATGATGATAATATCAAGCTTTGTAGGAGTTCTATTTAGTTTCATTGGACTGTTTATATCTTACTTATATAACATTCCATCAGGTGCAACTATTATATTACTATCTGTAATAGGGTATTTCATTTTAAGCATGTTAAAAATCAACCATACTAAAAAGATTATTAATTATTTCAATAGGCAAGTAATCAGAAAAGGGTGACAAGGGTATGATTTTAAGGACTATCAAAAACAAAGTTGAGAACTTAATAATATTTTTATTAAGTATTATAATTACCATTATTCTTTTCAAGATTATTATTAGTTTCAAAGGAAATGCATCTTCTTTTATTCAAAAAGACGATTTGGAAGGGTTCACTATAGTTTTTTTAAGTATAATATTTGAGGCTATACCTTTTGTAATGATTGGTGCTTTTGTGTCATCAATTATTCAAATATTTGTATCAGAACAATTTATAGCTAAGATTATTCCTAAAAGTAGATTTATAGGGTTAATAGCAGCTTCATTAATGGGTTTCATATTTCCAGTATGCGAATGTGCAATAGTTCCAATTATGAGAAGATTAATCAAAAAAGGAGTGCCCCTTCATATAGCAGTGACATTTATGCTTGCAGTTCCTATAGTAAATCCTGTAGTATTAGCTTCAACTTATTATGCATTTTCTGGTCAAGCTTATATGGTGTTTCTAAGAGGAATATTAGGATTAATAGGTGCTATTATAATTGGACATTTAATAGGGAAAATACAAAATAAAAAAACGCCACTTAAGCATGAAACAAATCACGAACATCATAGTTGTAGTTGTGGATATCACTATCATTCTCAACAGAGTAATAGAAGAGATATAGTTTCGAAAATTATTAACATAATACAACATACAAGCTCAGAGTTATATAATGTTGGCAAATTCTTAATAATAGGAGCTCTTCTATCTGCACTAATGCAAACTTTTATATCAAGAAGCTATATATTATCAATTGGACATGGAATAGTTTCATCAAGTATAGTAATGATGATTTTGGCTTTTGTACTTTCATTATGTTCAGAAGCGGATGCTTTTATAGCTAGAACTTTTGTAGGTCAATTTACTACTGGTTCTATAGTAGGATTTTTAATATTTGGATCAATGATAGACATAAAGAATACTTTGATGTTAAGTGGTTCATTTAAACTAAAATTTGTGATAAAGTTAATTGCTACCATATCTATTGTATGCTTTATTATTACTATGATGGTAAATATAGTAGGGTTTTAGGAGTGATAAAATGAAAAAATTAAATATTAATGAATTAATATGGTTTATAATACTTTCTTCATTTGCCTATTATATTTATAAGCTATTTAACACAGGTAAAATATATTTATATATTCATCCAAGAATGTTTAAATATGTTTATTTTTCATATGTTGTTTTTGTTATATTATCTATTTCTCAAATTAGAAGTATTTTTACTCCTATTAAAACTAACAAAATAAAAATTGACTACATTGTGTTTATAGTTCCATTATTTTTAGCTTTTGTAGTAAACCCAAACAATCTTAGCGGCAAGGTAGTATCTAATAAAGGAGTAAATCTTGGAAATACTAGTTTGAAAAATATTGAAAAAACTATTACTAATGAAAAGGAAGAAACACTTCAATCTGAAATTATTTCTGATAATGATACTAATACAGATATGTACGATGATACTGATACAAATAATAATATGGATTCAGATATTTATTCTGAAAGTGATGATGTAGATTATTATCATAATCCTGATGGAGTTAAGTTTTTTGAAATATTAGTTGATACAAATGAGGATTTAGATAGAATGCTTGGAGAAGAAGTAGAATTAATTGGTTTTGTGTTTAGAGATTCAGATTTTACTGAAACCAGATTTGTCGTTTCTAGGTTATTAATAACTTGTTGTGCTGCAGATGCTCAAGTTGTAGGGTTGCTGTGCGAATGGAATGAGAGTAGTAAGCTAGAAGATGATGAATGGATTAAAGTGAGTGGAATAATTGAATCAACTACTCTTTATAACGAATATCTTGAAAGAGATGAAATTTTACCATTGATTAAGGTTACTAAGCTAGAACGCATTGAAACATGTGAAGATCCATACATATATCCATATTATAATTAATGTTCTTAACAGTAAGATTTCTATTAGAATGCCATATTTAACAGAACTTAAAAGAACAAGGTATATTTTGACCTTGTTCTTTTAAGTGAAATATTCGATTATTGCGTTTTCAAAGCTTTTATTAATAAGCTCAGAAATATATTCTTTTATCTCATTGCTTTTTTCTTTTGGATAAACATATTTAAATTTTCCATATGGTCCCCACTTTAACTGTCTAGACTCTTCATCAAGATCAAGCTCTGTATTAGGGAATCTAGTTAGAATTAGTTCCTTTGCAGTAGCTGTAAACCTATGCTGTATAAGCTCAAAAGTTACTTCTTTTTTATAATCTCCGAGTTGTGATTTTAACCTATGGAGCAGCTCTTTGTATTCATCCTTCCAGTTATCATATAGCATGATAGGTGCAATAATAAATCCAATAGGATAGCCAGCATTCGCAATTTTCTTAGCAGCTACTATTCTATCCTCATAGTCTGCTGTATTATGTTCAAACTTACTTATGACATATCTAGTATTAATACTAAATCTAAACTTTGTGTGATTATTATGATTAATGTTTAAAAAAGAACCTACATTATCATATTTTGTTATTACTCTTAGTCTACCATTTTTATTATTGCTAAAAAACTCAATAGTTCTTTTTAGATTACCTGTTAAATGTTCAAGCGCAATAGGATCTGTAATGCTTCCAGATTCAAAAGTAGTAATGTTTGGTAAGTTCATGTCTATATGATTTTGAATAACATTTAGTATATCCTCAATATTTACAAACACTTTCATAAAAGGTTTTTCACCTTGCGTAGTTTGTAGGTAGCAATATTCACAAT
Organism: Thermohalobacteraceae bacterium; assembly: GCA_030625765.1. GTDB lineage: Bacteria > Bacillota > Clostridia > Tissierellales > VENL01 > DAOUQG01. The sequence goes on from DAOUQG010000097.1 coordinate 9,887, forward strand.
GACCTGGGCATGAACTAGATAGAGCAAATTGATAATCTGCAGAAGGCTTACAAGGGCGTAGCTTTTTCTGTGAATTTACTGTTAAGTATATAGTTTTTTTTGCTTTAGCATAGTTTTGGGCTGGTGAATTTCCTTCAATATTGATTTTTTTGGACTCTTTTATAGGGACGTGTAGCTCCTCTAAATGCTTCTTTGCGATTTTACCTACATCATACTTCAAGCTTCTA
>DAOUQG010000193.1 GCA_030625765.1 Thermohalobacteraceae bacterium
AAAACACAGAAAGCTAACTTATTACTTTCCCAATATTGGTAAATATATTTTGGACAAGTACAAGATAATAGAAACATCGAACAATAATCATACTTACTATGTCAAAGGAAATAAAATAGAACTCCATGGAAATAAATATTATATTTTTTTCTTTGCTGATTTTTCAATAAAATATAAACTTAATGATCAAATTAAATATTTAAATGAACAGATATATTTTTATAATGAAATGTTTAACAAATTGAAGGACGGAATTTATATAACAGATGGAAAAGGAAAAACATTATACGTAAACGATTCTTTTGTGAATTTGTCTGGTCTCTCAAGAGAGGTTTTATTTGGTAAGACAGTATATGAATTAATTGAATCAAAAGTATTACCAAATTCATGTTGCGCAAAAGTTATTAAAACTAAAGCAGAAGTTTCAACAATAAATAATTACTACAAAGGTCAAAAATGTCTTGTTTCTGGATCACCTATTTATGACTCAAATAATAATCTTAAAAGAACCATTGCAGTTGTAAGAGATGTATCTGAGTTGGATATTCTAATGAAAGAAATAGCTAAAGATGAAACACTATCATTAAGCTATGCAAAGAAAATAAGTACAAATAACAATTCTAATTCAAATAATCAGATTGTTTCAGAAAATAAACATATGAAATCAATATATCAGAAAGCAAAAAAACTTGCTGATGTTGATAGTACAGTTTTGCTATTAGGACAAACAGGTGTAGGAAAAGATTTTTTGGCTTCATATATCCATAAAAATAGTAATAGAAGTAAAACTGGAAGTCTAATAAAGATAAACTGTGGTGCTATACCAGAACATCTTTTGGAATCTGAGCTTTTTGGATATGAGGAAGGTGCGTTTACAGGAGCTCAAAAAGGCGGTAAAAAAGGACTTTTTGAGGAAGCTAATGAAGGAACGTTGTTCTTAGATGAGATTGGAGATATGCCATATACATTACAGGTAAAGCTTTTAAATGCAATTAATGATAAGAAATTCCATAGACTAGGTGGAATAAAAGCTATTGATTTTAATGCAAGAATTATTTCTGCAACAAATGCTAATCTTGAAAAATTAATTGAAGAGAAAAAATTTAGATCTGATTTATATTATAGATTGAATGTAATTAATATAAGAATCCCATCTTTAAATGAACGTAAAGAGGATATATTGCCACTAGCAAGAGGTTTTTTAGAATATTACAATACTAAATATAAAAAATCCTGCTTCTTCTCTCCTGATATTCTTGAATTTTTTCTTCTTTATACATGGCCAGGCAACATTAGAGAAATGAAGAATTTAATAGAAAGACTTGTAATAATCTCTGATGAAGCGCGTATAGACTCAAAGAATTTTCATGAACAAATATCAAACAGAATCAAAACAAATTTATTAGAATATCAAACAATGATCTCAGCAAATGAAAAATTACCTTTGAAAAAACAGTTAGAAATATACGAAAAATCAATTATTCAAAAAACATTATCTAAAACCACAACTCTAAAGGAAGCCGCTGAAAAACTAGGAATAGATATATCTACTTTAGTTAGGAAGAAGCAGAAATATAATATTTAAGAAATGACTAAAGGACGCCTAGATTGACATATATTCCAACTAATATGAGAAACGAGGAATGATTCGAGACCTATGTATTGAGAAGTAAATGATGAAAAAGCATAATAGGTAAGTATTTACAGAGGGTGCTGATTTTTCATATATGTTATCTATATTATCATTCATTGGACAAGTATTGCCAATAATGCTGTTAGGAATAAAAAATGTTATAAAAGCAGAAAAAAGTGTTTATTATATGCCTAAAAAAGTGTATAATTAACAAGTTGTCCATAGAAATGATACAATTAATCGTGATTTTTTTAAAATAAAAACTGGGAGGAGGGAGTTATACAGATATTTGTATAACGAACTAATTTGATTACAGTTACTGACTTAGTATTGAGATTTTCAGATAGAGCATTATTCAAGGATGTTAATGTGAAATTTACTCCAGGAAATTGCTACGGAGTTATAGGTGCAAATGGTGCAGGTAAGTCTACTTTCTTAAAGATATTATCTGGAGAAATTGAACCAACAGAAGGGAGTATATCTATTACTGCTGGACAGAGACTAGGGATATTGAAGCAAAATCATTTTGAATTTGATGAGTTTGCTGTACTAGATACTGTTATAATGGGTCACAAAAAGCTTTATGATATTATGAAAGAAAAGGATGCTTTATATCAAAAAGAAGATTTTAGTGAGGAAGATGGTATAAAGGCATCTGAATTAGAGGTTGAGTTTGCGGAACTAGATGGTTGGAATGCAGAAATGAATGCTGAAAAGCTACTGATGGGGCTTGGTATCAGTAAAGAATTACATCTAAAAAAAATGAAGGAATTAGAGGGTAGTGAAAAGGTAAAGGTTCTATTAGCCCAATCCCTTTTTGGGAATCCAGATATTCTTCTTCTGGATGAGCCTACTAACCATTTAGATTTTAAGGCCATTAACTGGCTGGAAGAGTTTTTAATAGACTATATGAATACAGTTATTGTTGTGTCTCATGATAGACACTTTTTAAATAAAGTATGTACTCACATGCTAGATATTGACTTTGGAAAGGCAAAGCTATTTGTTGGAAATTACGATTTCTGGTATGAATCAAGTCAATTAGCTTTGAAATTAATGAAGGAACAAAATAAGAAAAAAGAAGAAAAAGTTGAGGAGCTAAAACGATTTATTGCAAGGTTTAGTTCTAACGCTTCTAAAGCTAAACAAGCTACTTCAAGAAAAAAGCTTCTTGAAAAAATTGCTATAGAAGATATTCAGCCATCGTCAAGGCAATACCCCTTTGTTGGATTTAAGCCTGATAGAGAAGCCGGAAAAGACATTCTCACTGTGGATGGTATCAGTAAGACTATTGATGGTGTAAAGGTCTTAGACAATATTTCATTTACTGTAAATAAGGAGGATAAAATTATCATTCTTAGTAGAAATGAGATGGCAAAGACTACTTTATTTCAAATTCTGATGGGAGAAATAGAACCTGATGAAGGTACTTTTAAGTGGGGAGTTACTACTAAGAAATCTTATATACCTAAGGATAATTCTCATTTTTTTGAAGGAGTCAACTTAAATCTAATAGATTGGTTAAGACAGTACTCTGAAGAAAAATCAGAAACCTTTATTAGAGGGTTCCTAGGAAAGATGCTATTTTCAGGTGATGACCCATTAAAGATGGTTAATGTACTTTCAGGTGGAGAAAAAGTAAGATGTATGTTTTCAAAAGCTATGCTTTCTGGAGCAAATGTGTTATTACTTGATGAGCCTACAAATCATTTAGATTTGGAGTCTATTCAATCCGTTAACAATGGATTAATTGCTTTTACCGGTACAATGCTTTTTGCATCACATGACCATAAGTTCATTGAAACTATTGCAAATAGGGTTATTGAAATAACACCGAATGGAATTTATGATGAAAAGATTACTTTCGATGAATTCTTGGAGAATGATAAAATACAAAAGAGAATTGATGAAATGTATAAATAGATTAATAAATAGACAAAGCTATTGTAATACATCTTATGAATGAAAGTTTGAGAAATAGCTATAGTTATTCCTAAACAGGTTGTTGAAATTTCAATAACCTGTTTAATTTATGCAAAAAATAGTTTTTAAAATAGAACAACAAGGTAGAAGATAGGTTATAATAAGAAACCAAAATAAATGAGCAAAAAAGAACCGTCCCCAAATTCATACAAGTGGACTTAGATGTTATTTATGATAAAATTGAGTATATAGATGGAACCAAAAACAGAACTACCTAGTTAGTAGGTAGAGTCGATTATAGACAGGATGAATTTTTAAAGCGAGTATAGATTTTCAAATAAGAATTAAGATAGGATGGGTAAACAATTATGAATTATGTTTATATTGTAGAATGCAAAGATACAACACTATATACAGGGTGGACAACAGATATTCAAAGAAGAATTAAAGAGCATAATGAAGGAAAAGGCGCAAAATATACGCGATGCAGGTATCCAGTGGTGCTAAAATATTATGAGGAATTTGATAATAAACAAGAAGCAATGAAACGGGAGTATGAAATTAAACAGTTAACTAGGCAGAAAAAAATAGATTTATTTAATAAAAAATAACGAGTATCTTTAAGATGTTGGTAGGTACTATGTTAGTTTTCAAAATAATAGGAGAATAGCTCATAATATTGTTAATTACTACTAACAGGAATATAATTGAAATAAGATTGCAAAATAAGAGGGGAGAACAAATGTCAAATATATTTTTTCAAACGCCATGTATAGATGAGTTTAAATTACTTGAGAAGGTTTTCTTAGATGTATGGAATCAGCCATTATTGGAAGAGGTTTTTATAAAGCATATTAATTCTAATGAGCATTCAATTATCTGTGCATATAAGGATAAAGAAATTGTGGGAGCAGTTTCAAGCTTTTTTACAATAAGCAATACAAACAAAAGGCGATGGGAAGTAGATCTTATCGCAGTTAAAAGCGAGTATCAGGGATTAGGTATTGGGATTAGTTTATTGAATGAATCTTTAAAGGAAGCAGCGAAACAAAATGTAGATTTTGCACGTGCCGTTGTTAGATTAGAAAACATTCCAAGTCAAAGAATATTTGAGAAGGCTATGTTTAAAACTGATGGTATCACAAATTTCCTTCAATTATGGGAGCCAGAAGATAATAAAGTTAAGTCATTGGTTAACAAAAAAGCGACTTATTTGCCTATGGACACTTTAAGCTACAGAGGACTTTGGATAGAGAATCTCTTTGACAAAATGACATCAAGTGAAATTAAACAAGCTATAAAATATGCTAGGTATATTGCTTTTACCCAAGAAAGAGTCAATACAGGAGTGTTAGTCTCTGAAATTGATTTAAAGAAGATACCTAAAGAAATACTAGATGAATCTAAATGTCATGGTAAATATAATTGGTGGATTTATACATTTTAATATGAAAGAAATTGATTTTAATGTGGTGCTAAGGATTTAGATGATTACCCTCCCTGCTCAGATATACATCACTTCTGATGAAGCTACTAAGTGATTCACAACAAATCTAAGATTTGTGTTCTCTACTTATTATAATTTAAGTTTAAGGAAAGAAGTGATGTATATGATTAGCAAATGGTGAAGAAACTAAGTGACCAACTCAAAATCACAGATTTTGGTTGTCTGATAAAGCTACTAAGTGACTTACTCAAAATCAAAGATTTTGGTAATCTACTTATACTTATCAGATAATAATTCAAACCCAAGCGTCATGAGCTTTTATAACTTTTTGTGTCTTAAGCGAGTAAGGCCTGTTGGTTAATTAGTATGAAAGCATTATATAATAAAGGAAGGAGGATTTAATTGAAAAGAATACTCGTTTACTTATTAAGTATTATGATTTTGACTGGTTGCAGTAGAATTATAAATGAAGATGAGTTAAATGTAAAAAATAAAGATAAAGAAGAAAGTGAAATAAAAGTGCAACAAGGAATAAATGAAAAAGAAGTTTATTTGACTATTAACAAGGGTGGCAATACTATCATGGAAAGATTTAACGTTCCAGATGGGTATGAAAGAATAGTTACCTCCGAAGACTCATTTGCTAATTACTTACGGAATCTAC
>DAOUQG010000237.1 GCA_030625765.1 Thermohalobacteraceae bacterium
AAAACAGTTGATTCTAAACCTAAGTTATTTATTCTCTCTAATCCAGGAGATTTACCATTTTTATATGCATGAACTATTATTTCGTTTGTTATCTTTAAGCATTTATCACTAACACTATCCATATCGCCAATTATAATATCAGGAATGTATCCAGACTCTAATAACGCATCTCCTCCACCATCTACCCCAATAAGTACAGGTTTAATTTCACTTATATACATTTTAATTGCTTTTAAATCCTTTTTATAGTCTTTTCCTCGAGCCACAATTAGCACATGCTTGCCACAGATTCTTGTTTGAGTTTCAGGGATATCAATATACCCTAAAATTATTTCCTTTTCTTTTTTTGCATATTCTAATGTGTTATCTATAAACTTATCTAGTTCTTTTTCTGTATTTCTTAGTGCTATTTTCATTAGTTCACTTATTTTAGTATTATCTAAAAGATAGCAGTCTGCAATTGGTTTATTGTTTAATAATAATTTATTTTTATCTATTTCTACAATTTCACCTTCAGCTATTAAATCAAAAATATATACATCCTTTGTCTCATAGATAGGAATTCCAGCTTCTAACAAAATCGAAGGTCCAAGATTTTGATATTTACCGCTGATAGTCTTTTCAGTGTTGATTATACATTTAACCTTTGATTCCTTTAATGCTATTGCAGCTAGCTCATCCAAATCCTTATGGCAGATTAGTGCTATATCACCTTGATTTATTCTATTTATTAGTTTTTTAGTTTTCTTATCTTTTTTTATTATGCCTTGTATACTCATAATAGCCTCCAAAAAATCTACTATAGTTATTATTAGTCATTTTAATTAAATAATTCAAATTAAATCACTTTATTTCCATGCAAACAAAAAATAGATTGGGAAGCTCGCAATCTATTTTTTAAAGATATTTCTGATTAGTTTTAAAATTTCACCAGTTGTAATTGGAATCAATGAAAACCCAATTACATATATCCATTGGTAAAAGTTTAATAATGCTAAATCAAAGATATTCCTTAGTAAAGGTATTAATACAACACTTAACATAAGTGATGATGAAAGTAATATTGCACCTATTAAGTATTTATTACTAAATATTCCTATTTTAAATAAAGATTTATCTAGTGATCTAACACTAAGACTATTACCAAACTGCGAAAAACTCAAGGTTAGAAAAGCCATAGTCCTACCTACTTCGAGGCTAAAATTCCTTCCAGTAAGAAAAGCAATTAAAGTCACAGCTCCAATTATTAACCCTTTAATAGCAATAGAAATTCCTAACCCTCCAGCAAAAATACTTTCATTAGGGTCTCTAGGCTTTTTATTCATAATATCTGGTTCAGGAGGGTCTATCCCTAGAGATAATGCTGGGAAACTATCTGTAACAAGATTTACCCATAGAATATGTATAGGTATTAATGGGCTTGGTAGATTAAATAATAATGCTGTAAAGAGTGTAACTATCTCACCAATATTACACGATAACAGGTAATGAATTGATTTTTTTATATTTTCGTAAATATTCCTACCTTCTTCAACAGCAGAAACAATAGTAGAAAAATTATCATCAGTTAAAATCATGTCTGATGCTTCCTTTGATACATCAGTCCCAGTAATCCCCATTGAACATCCAATATTTGCTCTTTTGAGTGATGGAGCATCATTAACACCGTCTCCTGTCATTGCTACGATTTTACCTTTACTTTGCCAAGCTTCAACAATTTTAACCTTATGCTCAGGAGAAACTCTTGCATAAACGGAATATTTCTCTATGTTTTTTGAAAGATCTTGATCAGACATGTTATCTAACTCTTTTCCTTCAATTCCCATACTATTTTCATCTAAAACACCTAATTCTTTTGCAATAGTCATTGCAGTAAGCATATAATCACCTGTTATCATTACAGGTTTTATTCCAGCTCTTTTACATTTTTCTACAGCTATTTTTACTTCTTCCCTTGGTGGGTCAATCATTCCAGACAATCCTACAAAAATCAAATTATTCTCTATAGTATCTGTGATAACCTCATCTGGTATATATGATATATCCTTATATGCTAGAGCTAGAACTCTTAAAGCATTATTTGCCATTTGCTCATTAGCTGCACTAATCTTATGTTTTTCTTTTTGAGTTAAATCAACTATTTCATTATCAATTAAAATTTTATTACATCTTTCTAAAAGTATGTCAGGAGCACCTTTTGTATATACTCTATATTCACTATTATGTACATGGATAGTAGACATTAGCTTTCTATCAGAATCAAATGGTATTTCATCAATCCTTTTCATGGCTGTTTCTAATTCTTTTTTTAATATTCCTTTTTGATGTGCTAGAACTACTAATGCTATCTCAGTTGGATCGCCAATAGCTTTCTTCTTGCCATTTTCTTGACTGATTGTAGCATCGTTACATAATAACCCAATTTCAAGAGCTAGTCTTTTTTCAAATATTTCATCATTGATATTTTCTATATCAGATAAATCATCATATGTATATAGCTTTGTTACAGTCATTTTATTTTGAGTTAAAGTACCTGTTTTATCTGAACAGATAACTGAAGCAGTACCTAGCGTTTCAACTGCTGGCAGTCTTCTAATAATTGCATGTCTCTTTATCATTCTCTGAACTCCTAAAGACAATACAATCGTCACTATTGCAGGCAACCCTTCGGGAATAGCAGCAACAGCCAATGATACAGCTAGCATAAACATATCTAAAGCAGGTCTTCCTTGGAAAAAGCCAATTAAAAATATGACAATACAAACCGATAAAGCAATTACTCCAAGCCATTTTCCCAATTCTTCTAGTTTATGCTGAAGAGGTGTTTTAATTTTTTCTTGAGCTTCAAGCATTTCAGCTATTTTACCAATTTCAGTGTCCATTCCAGTATTAGTAACTAAAACTTTTGCTCTTCCGTTAGTTACCATACTTGTAGAAAATACCATATTTTTTCTGTCACCTAATGGGACATTATCTCCTTCAGGAATTTCTTTTTCTTTTGATACAGGTAATGATTCTCCAGTCAATGCAGACTCTTCTATCTTTAAGCTTGAAGCTTCTAATATTCTTCCATCAGCAGGTACATAATCCCCACTTTCGAGTACAACTATGTCTCCAGGCACTATTTCAGAAGATTTTATCTGTATAATATTATTGCTCCTTACAACCTTTGACAATGGGGTTGTCATATTCTTAAGCGCTTCAAGAGATTTTTCAGCTTTGTTTTCTTGAACTAAACCCAATATTGCATTTAAAAAAACAACAATAATAATTATTAAAGTATCCTTAATTTCTCCAACAAATCCAGAAATAGATGCTGCTATTATTAATATTATTACCATGAAATCTTTAAATTGATTTAAAAATTTTTTTAGCAGAGTTTCTTCTTCTTTTGCTTTCAATTCATTGCTTCCATAAATTTCTAACTTTTTTTTTGCTTCTTCATAACTTAGTCCATTAGTTATGTTAACGTTATACTCGTTAATTAGTTCTTGGATATTCTTTTTATAAATATCTTTGTTTTGCATTTGTACCTCCTTGTCATGTTACTAATTAATAAACACATTGTAAACAATTTATTAATTAACAAGTGATATTCAATAATAGGTAGTATATTTCTAATTTTTATATATATACATCTTTAAAAGAAATACTTGTTAATAGCAATATCTAATAGCTTAAATTGTATGTCTAGATATTACTCAATTATATATTTTGTATGCAATAGCATTCAATAATTATTAATACTAAGAATAATTAATAAACTGAAATATAATAACTTTATCATTTTTTAGAGATAGTTTATAATTAAACTTGAAAAAACACAATAAAGATAGTAATAAAATAGTGATATACAAGAAAATTCTCCTATCAGTATTATTACTAAATAGGAGAATTCTTATTTTATCCTACATTTTCTTCTAATCTCAATTTATCAGCTACCATAGCAATAAACTCACTATTAGTGGGCTTACCTTTATCAGTATGAACTGTGTAACCGAATAGCTGATTAATAGTATCTATTTTCCCTCTGCTCCAAGCAACTTCAATAGCATGTCTTATAGCTCTCTCAACTCTACTTGGAGTAGTGTTGAATTTTTTCGAAATATTAGGATAAAGCTGTTTTGTAACTGCACTTA
>DAOUQG010000227.1 GCA_030625765.1 Thermohalobacteraceae bacterium
GTAGAAATAGAAGAACATGACCACAATGTAGGACATTGTGAGAGGTGTAATACTGTAGTTGAACCAATTATTTCTAAACAATGGTTTGTTGATATGAAGCCGTTAGCAGAGCCAGCAATAAAAGCACTTAAAGATGGAAAACTAAAATTTGTTCCTGAGAGGTTTGGGAAAATTTATTTAAATTGGCTTGAAAATATAAGAGATTGGTGTATATCAAGACAGCTTTGGTGGGGACATAGATTACCTGTATATTATTGTGAAGACTGTAATGAAATAATAGTTACTAAAGAAAAGCCAGAGAAGTGTAGTAAGTGTGAGAGCACAAATATTTATCAAGACCCAGATACTTTAGACACATGGTTCTCATCTGCATTGTGGCCTTTTTCAACATTAGGATGGCCAGAGAATACAGAAGAGTTGAAATATTTCTATCCTACTAATGTATTAATAACTGGGTACGATATCATTTTCTTCTGGGTTGTAAGGATGGTATTTTCCGGATTAGAAAATATGGGAGAAGTACCATTTGATGATGTATTTTTCACAGGTTTAGTTAGAGATTCTCAAGGAAGGAAAATGAGTAAATCTTTAGGCAATGGAATTGACCCTCTTGAAATAATAGATCAATATGGAGCAGATGCATTAAGATTTATGCTTGTAACAGGCAATACTCCAGGAAATGATATGAGATTCAATATTGAAAAGGTAGAGTCAAGCAGAAACTTTGCAAATAAATTATGGAATGCAACACGATTTGTTATAATGAACTTAGAAGATAAAATAATTGGTATGGATGAGGCTAAGAAATTATTTAAAGAAGAAGATAAATGGATAATATCAAGAATTAATAATGTTGTTAAAGAAGTTACTGAAAATCTTGGGAAATATGAATTAGGGATAGCTGCTCAAAAGATATATGACTTCACTTGGAATGAATATTGTGATTGGTATATTGAAATGGTTAAACCAAGATTATATGGTGAAAACGAAGAAGATAAAAACACTGCTAGATTTGTATTAATAACAGTGTTAAAGGATATATTAAAGCTTCTACATCCATTTATGCCTTATATCACAGAAGAAATTTGGCAGCACTTACCTGAATCAGAAGGTAGCTTAATATTGTCCGAATGGCCAAAATACAATAAAGAAAATGAATATCAAAAATCAGAAGAAAGAATTGATTTTGTTATGAATGCTGTAAAGAGTATTAGAAATATAAGAGCAGAAATGAATGTTGTACCTTCTAAAAAGGCAAAAATTATTTTTGTTACTACAAATCAAGAAGTAAAAGATATATTAGAAATAGGAAAAGAATACTTTATTACTTTAGCTTCAGCATCTGATATAGAAATTAGAGATAATAAAGCTGGGATAGGTGAGGATGCTATGTCAGCAGTAGTCGAAAACTGTGAAATATTCCTACCATTAGATGAACTTGTTGATATTAAAAAAGAAATAGAAAGACTTGAAAAAGAGAAGAAAAAACTAGAGGGTGAGCTAAAACGAGTAAATGGTAAGCTGTCTAATGAAGGATTTGTTAGTAAAGCACCTGAGCAGGTTATAGTGGCTGAAAGAGAAAAGCAGATCAAGTATCAGCAGATGATGGAAAAAGTATTAGAAAGATTAGAAAGCTTAAAAGTTAAATAAATAAGGAAGGGTCCATTAACGGACCCTTTTTTAGGTTGATTAACATTATATTTCAATTATGACGACATTAATAATATTTCAGAAAATTCACATCATTGTAAGTTTTTGTAACATTTAACCATGATATAATAAGTATTAGGTAATCATTAACATGAAAAGGAGGAAATATATGAGTAGTTTTAAAAGTATGCCTAAGAAAACATTTATAGTTATTGTTATTATTTTTTTATTAATAGCAGTATTACATATTTGGAACAATTATGAGATTGTTACAAGGGATTCATCTCCAGGTTGGAGTAATGCTTTAACTCTAAAAACTGAAAAGCTTAGTAAGAAACCTATTGTAGAAGTAGCTGAAGACAAAACAGTGATATCTGTATTCGCGGTTGGTGATGAAAATGGAAAGATAGGGATGATGAAGTTAAATACTAATATGAGTATAAAAGATGATTATGTTTTAGAGCTTGAACCTATAAATTTTAATCAGATAATAAAAGATGAAATATATTTGATAAATAAGCATTTATTATGGAGAAATTATAAGGATTTTAGTATTTATATAGCATCTTTTGACAAAGAATACAAAAGTATCATTAGTTATGAAAAAATCTTTGAAAATGTAGAAAATTTTGATGCAAAAAAGGATGGAAATAATACATATATGGCATTAGCAAAAAAAGATGGCTCAGTAGATTTAGTTAAAATTGAAGAAGGAAATATGATAGTGTTAGAATCTCCTAATGATTTGAGTGATGTAAAAAGAGTTAAAATAGTTATAGATCAGGATAAAGTTTTTTTACAAAGCGCTTGTAGAAAAAATGGAGAATTGAGATATAATATCTTTGTAAGTGAATATAGTGGTGGAAATTGGAACAATTCAATAAAAGTTGATTCTTTAGTAGAAGTACGAAAACAGTATAGAGATATGACTTTAGGAATTGATAAAAATTTTGTTTATTCCTTTGTTGTAACGATTTGGGATAATGCATCACAAAATACATATTCCATTACAGGATATAATAAAGAAGATAAAAAGTTATTTAAACATAAAATAGTTGAAGACGTTAGACACATGGGAATTGGTAGTTTTTCTAGTATCCCTATACTAATAAATTCTAGTAATGATTTAGAAGTAATCACTTCTGCTCCTACGAGATTAGATGATTTTAACAGTAAATCAAATATTATAAAACTGACTTTTAATCCAGAAGGTTTCAAAAATGCAGCAATGATTTCTAATACAAAAGATTCATCAAGTAAGGTTAGCTTGGCAGAAGGTGATGGAAATCAATATGTATTTTGGGTAGAACCTAAAGGTTTTCGAGGAAATATATATAAGGTAGTAAGCAATAATCAATCAGCTATAGATTATGCAGATAAGTTTAATTTTGCAAATGTTGTTGAAGCTATTTCTTATGAATTTCCTGTTCCTGTCTATTTATTCTTTTTATCGTTTGTAACAAGAATATTTCAATTTATGCCAGCGTTTTTATGGCTGCTAGTGTTACTTATATTTGGAAGTAAATATAAAGAGAAAAAAGATATATTATTAATAATTGGTATGGTTATTTTTTTAATTTCTCAAGTATTCTTTATGGACTTATATTATAGTGATTTGACAATGAATTATATGCTTAAGATAATTAATTTTACAGGTGCGAAATATGTTATTCCTATTATAATTACGCTTTTAGGATATATACTTACTATTATATATAGAAAGGAAAAACCACTAGCTTCTACAAGTAATATATATTTTACGTTTTTAGCTACTAGTTATTTTGATTTAAACTATATTTTTGCACCTTATGTTTTTATATATACATTAATGTCATAGAAATACTAAAAACACTAGTTTTCAATTAGTGTTTTTAAATTGTACTTGTTTTATGTAGCTTTAATAGATAAAATGATAAAGTAAAACTTATGGCAGATGGATTTTTTACTCCATCTGCAATCTTACTCACAGTGGAAGTATTAGAATTGTAAGCTATCGGATAAATATGAAAAACGCATAGGAGTGATAAAATGAATTACAACGATGCTCTTGAGTACATACATAGTACTAAAAAGTTTGGGAGTAAATTAGGGTTAGAAAATATAAGAGAGCTACTTAGATTATTAGGAAATCCTCAAAAAAATCTTAAAATTATACACATCGCTGGTACGAATGGAAAGGGGTCTACATCATCATTTATTACTAGTATGCTTAAGGAAGCAAAATATCGCGTTGGGCTATTCACTTCACCATATTTGGAAAAGTTTACTGAAAGAATTAGAATAAACGATGATAACATTTCTGAAGATGATTTAGCCAGAATAACGTATAATGTAAAAGATAAGGTTTCAGAGATGATATCAAGTGGGTATAACCATCCTACAGAATTCGAGATTGTTACTGCTATTGCTTTTCAATATTATATGGAAGCTAATGTAGATTATGTAGTTTTAGAAGTTGGATTAGGTGGAAGATTTGATTCAACAAACGTAATTGAAAAATCTTTAGCATCTGTTATTACTCCGATAGATATTGACCACGTTCAATATCTTGGAGATACTATAGATAAGATAGCATATGAAAAAGCGGGTATTATAAAAGATAATGGTATGGTTATTACACATCCACAGGATATAGATGCTCAACAAGTATTAGATAAAGTAGCTATAGGTAAAAATGCACAGCTCATTGTTGCACCTCTTGAAGATATTATAGT
>DAOUQG010000067.1 GCA_030625765.1 Thermohalobacteraceae bacterium
GAAAAAGATATTGAGAAGTTTCTTGAATTAAGCGAAAATATTTAATAAATAACTAAGATGCATATATAAACCCTTATAGTATACAAGTTTGTCTACTATAAGGGTTTTTCATAGCAACTTTCAATTTCTAAAAATACTTATTTTAATTATTACTCTAGATATAGTTCTTTATTGATACCTGCTATAAATGGAGACAAATCATTTTGGTGATAAATATATAAATTATGCAATGCTCTAGTACATGCTGTATAAAATAACTTTCTTTCAGCCTTCTTCGAATAAGTTTCTTTACTGGCATCAAAAATTAATACTGCATCAAATTCTAGTCCTTTAGCTAAATATGAAGGTATAACGCAAATTCCTCTCTTAAATTTTATATCATCTTTAGTGATTAAGTTGACGTCTATTTCATTCTTTAATTGGTTATGTACATCATAGCTTTCTTTAGATGTTTTACATATTATTGCTATAGAATTTGCTTTTTTAATTTTTAAGCTCTTGATGTCTTCTAATATCCTTTTTATTGTATCCTTACCATCTGCGACTCGCTTAACTACAGGTTTTTCTCCACTTCTATTTATTGACTCAATTGCTTCTCCATCGTTAAGAATAGTTTTTGAAAATTCAACAATCTCTTTGGTTGAGCGGTAGCTTTTTCTAAGCCTCAATTTTACTGATTCTGGGTAGTTAAAGGTTTTAACTATAAAATCATAATCTTCTGTATTAGTAAAAGGATGTATTGATTGATTCAAATCACCTAATATTGTAATACCACACCCTTTAAAAAGCTGTTTGAATACCTCATATTGTATAGCTGAATAATCCTGTCCTTCGTCTAATACTACATGATTTATATCTGATAAAAACGAAACTCCCTCTAATTCACCTTTCAAATACAAAATCGGAGCAACATCTTCATATGATATTTTCTTATCTTCTATGTCTTTTATCGTTAATTCTTTAATTCTTTCAAAGTTTTCAGGTAAGCTTATACCTTCTAACATCTTTCTATGTGTTTCTACTTCTTCAAATAATTTACTATATACTTTATATAAATCGAGAGAGGTCATATCATTAATTTTGTCTATAGTAGGCTTAAATTCTTTATATCTTTCTAGTCTACTGAATGGCTTTATTTCATGTTCAAAATCGACTTTGAATTTCATTTCTTTTTCTATTTCCTGGAGTCTATCCTTTTGAAGTGGACGTAAATAATAAAAGATTCTTTCTCTAATTTTATTTAGTCTCTTCATAATAGGAAAATGCTTGTAGTTTATATAGAAAAGTTCTTCAATTTCTCTCTTTGAAAAAATTATTTTCCCTCTATATTCAATATTATCAAATTTAAATCTTTCTTCCTCTAGATATTTAATATAATTGTTCAGTACACTTATAAAATCCTTTGATAACTTATATTTTATAAACTCTACTCTATGTTTATAATCTAAATCATCAGTATTTACTAGCAAGTATTCCATTTGGTCGTTCATATCTTCAACCTTGTATTCTAAGCTGATTGACCTTCTGGCATAATCATAAAAGGTAGTCTGCTGCATATTTTCTTCGCCTAACTCTGGAAGTACATTTGAAATATAATCATTAAAGACTTCATTTGGGGAAAAAATCACAATATTTTTTGAATTTATGTTTTTATAACGATATTTATAAAGAAGATAAGCAACTCTATGTAATGCAATAGATGTTTTACCACTTCCAGCTGCACCTTGAACAATCAACAAATCATGTTTTTCATCTCTAATAATCTTATTCTGTTCTTTCTGTATACTTGTAACAATATTCCTCATCTTATCATCAGTATTTTTACTTAGAATTTGCTGTAATACTTCATCATCTATCTTTATACTACTATCAAGCATATATTGAATCTCGGAATATTTTATGCTAAACTGTCTTTTTAAAGATAAGTCTCCTTTAATAGTCCCTTCTTTACAATAGTATTCAGCAGTACCAAGCTCATAATCATAATAAATGCTGCTTATTGGTGCACGCCAATCGTATATCAGTATATCACTACTTTCTTTATCAAACATTGAAGCTATTCCTATGTATATTTTTTCAGGTTCTTCATAATATTGCTCCATAAAATCAATTCTTGCAAAATAGGGTTTGTCTAATATCCTCTTTAGCTTTCTTAATTGATTAAAATAAAAAGTATGTCTATGCTCTTGTATTTTAATTTCGTCTATATATTGTTGAATTCTAAATTTATCATCACTGTCTCTTATAATATGTGGTGTGTCCTCCCACATTGTTTTTCTGAGGTCAACTATGTCTTCTTTATAACTTCCAAGCGTTTTTTCCTTTTCTTCAATTTCAGCAAGAATTTTTTTGCATATTCCCTCTAACCTTGCTCTTTCATAGCTCCAATCCGATTTACTTATCATAAAAATCTCCCCTTTCGCAAATATTTTTATAAATATCCTTGACATACGAGATTGTTTATGGTATAATATAATTGGGATTTTGTAAAATGTTTTATTATTTCTCCGCATGCTTGTTAATTGTAACATTTTTCATATAATATGTCAATATAAAATGCGACTTAAATAAGTCGCATTTTTTGTATTTAATATTGATCTTTTATGTGTTAATGTTACTTCATAATATGTTATGTAAAATCTTTTGTATTAGTATTACTGTTCACATTTTGTTAGTTTATGCTCCATAGCAAAAACAACTGTTATTTTATTACCTGATTGATAATTATCAATTTTTTTAACTACTTTAAATCCCATACGCTTCCAAAATTTTAAAGCGTTATCATTTTCCTGCAGAACGCCTATTCTAATTTTTTTAGCTCCATTTTGATTTGCCCACTTTATATATTCTTTATATACCTTTTCTCCAATACCATATTTCCTATGACTTGGTATTAACATCATAAGTCCAACAAACCACGTTCCACTTTCAGGAAAATCGTTAAGCGAATCTATAACACCAATTAATTCTTTACATTCTGCTTTCTGTACATAAACTCCTAAAATCATTTTATCTTCAGGATTTTTCCCCTTAGGAGCATCTAAAAATATTTCTCTTCCAGCAGTTTTAGAAGTAGGCTGCCCTTCAGCTAGTTCATGATAATCCGAACAAGCCTCACATAGTTCTTGCAAATTATCAACATCTTTATCAATCATAAGCTGTATTATATAATAGTCATTGTCATCAAATGTAAACTCACATAATTTATCCATGTTTATTGCATTCCTTTCTAAATATATAGTTTTAATATCTAAACATTTGTTAATCACATAATTTGATACTAATAGTAGCTCCATCACCAATCGGCAATATTGTACTGTATAATCGTTCATCAGAGAATACCATTCTATTGTATTCATCCATTGGAGCGCTAAATTTCTCAGGTATTCCCATAGGTTTAAACAAAGTATCATCCGCAATTATCAATCCATTTTTTCGAGTTAGTTCAATACATTTTTCTATCATTTGAGGATACAACGTCTTAGCTGAATCCTGTAAGATCATATCAAACTTACCTTCTAGTTCATTCATTACCTCAGATGCATCACCATGAATAAGATCAACTACTGAATTCAACCCAGCCTTCTCAATATTTTCTTTTGCTTCACTATAAATATCCTTATCAAACTCAACAGTTATTAATTTTCCCCCAGTACTTTTAAGCGCTTCACCAAGCCATACTGCTGAATATCCAATACATGTTCCAAATTCTAATACTCTTTTTGCCTCCATTAATCTAATCAACAACCCTAACATTTTTCCTGTATGTAATCCAACACTGGGTTGAATATCCTTTCTAGTATCATTCTGTTTCTGTAGCTCATTTAAATAATCATTATCAGGATTGATAAAGGTTTCAATATATTCTAGCTTATTCATCCTTCCCACCTCTTCTTTCACATTATTAGCTTCATAATTTACATCTTTACCCAATAAGCACTACAATCATCAGCTCTGCCCATAAAACCATATTGAATAAAATATCTTCTGAGAGTTACATAATCATCATAAAATTTCTTAATAACTTCATTAACTTCTTTTTCTGAATATTTCCTATTAGGTTCAAAGCTTTTCACAATATGCTGTAAAATAATAATTTTCCTTTTCTCTTTACTTGGAAAGATAGTAAGCCTTCCATCTCTAAAATAGTTCTTAATTGTTTTTTCTATATCCTTTTCTGTAATTGCATATCTTTCATCCACCATTGTCGCCCCCTTATGAATACTAACAAACTCTTCTTTGTTACTAATTTTTGCGTCTCTTTTATTCAACTTATTGGCTTCCCTCTCATTTAATAAATCCATAATTGATAAGAATATCTTCGCTTGTTTTTGTTTTTCTTTAAGCTTAAAACGATGATTTCTTATAGTAGATGTACTTCCTTCACCTTGCTTTTCAACAATTTCTTTATCTGTTAATCCGCAATAAAAATTTTTAAGCATTTTTGACTGTACATCTGTTAAGCCTGTGTATTTTTTATTCATGTTTACTAAATACTCAAATACAGATCCATGCTCACTTGTTATGTGATTTTTTATAGCTTTTTCAGCTTCATATAAAACATCTCCTTGTGGATAAATGATCCCTTTTTCAAAGCTTTTTCCACATATCAAGCAATAATATTTCTCTATTCCTTCATCATACGTATATCCTTGTTTAATTTCTTGAATGCTTGCATTCCAAAATATTTCATTTATATCTTTCAAAATTATACCTCCAATTATACTAAACATTATTCTGCATCGTTTGTATTTATATAAACATAATATCATTATATCTACAATTAATCAACAAACTATTAAAAATTATTGCTAAATATTTTATCAAAAAAGGGACGAGGTGACAGGTTCGTTGTCCCAGAGTATCATTGGTACAACGAACCTGTCACCTCGTCCCTTGTATTTTGAAGCCTATTAGTCGGAACATCGATTGAACAGAAACATATCTCTCCAACTTATTTGACGAAAATGTTGACTGATAAAAAATTTTTTTCCTTCATTCTAAATCAGTTCTCCTTCTTCATTATAAAATGGTGGGCAATATTGAATAACTCCACTTATTCTAGATAGCTCTCCATCAACTAAATCCAATCCGAATAAACATTTATCGTTAAAATCACTAGTCGTTCCTATATGGTATTTTGAAGCTAAAGTAAATCCAAATTTGGTGTAGTACTCAGGATGACCCATGACAATTATAGATCTATATCCTAGCTCTTTAGCCTTCTCTATACCTGATCTAACTAATAGCTTTCCTATACCCTTTTTTTGATAGTCTTTATGAACAGATACAGGAGCTAGAGCTAGAGAGTTATATGAATTGTTCTCATTATTTACTTTCATTTGCGTAAATAGAATATGACCAACAATATTACCCTCAAACTCAGCTACTAGAGATATGTCATTGATATAGTACTTGCTATCTCTAATTCTATCAACCAAACTCCATTCATTAAACTCTGAATCTTTTCCTTCTCTATAAAAAGCAGATTTTATGACTTCTCTGACCCTTTCATAATCTAATGACGTTTCAGTTCTAATTAAACAGTTCATATATCTTACTCCTCTCAAAGTTTAAATAAGTTTCCTTTTTCCAAAATCACTTGCAAATACTTTATAAAAAGCCTTAAATCACTTTCTTAGTTTTTGCTCAGTGAATTCATAATTAACCTATATGTTAGCTACCCTAATTTAAACTCATATAGGGAATATTCATATGCCTTTTTATAACCAAGACTTTCAGCTAAAGCTCTTGAACCAATATTTTTTTCCATACAATCCCAATATGCTTCATAGCTATTCGCTTTGCAATGTTTTAAGAACTCACTAACAGCTTTTTTTGCAAGACCTTTTTTCCTGAAGTCCTCAAGTGTAACAATATGTGATTCCATCGACTCTTCTGTTACAAAACTAGCAGTACAGACACTTACAGCTCTTTGGTTGTGTAAAATACAATAACCTACCCCTTTAGCCAATAGATCTTCTGTAGTATCCCACCATTCTAGGATAATTGATTTAATAAAATCTAAATTCAATAAACCACTGTTTAATAACTCTAAATCTATTTTTTTAATAGAATAATCATTGTTCAGTTTAACGTTTTCGAAAATCCTATCTTCTATAATGTTGTTCTTATAAACAAATTGTTTAGATTTAAGTATATCACGATGCGCAAATACACTTTCTAATGTGGCTTCCCACTCTAAACTTGTACCACTAAACTCAAAATAATCCATTCCTAATGTCTTAGCTCGATGAAAAATTTCTTTATCAATGTAATTGTCAATACTATTATTGAAATTAATATTATTCTCATCGCCCACAAAATAAAAACCTCTAATCCCTTTTGACCAAACCATAGCAGTTTTAGGCTCTTCAGGATTATCAACAAAAACCCAGCCTGGGTTATATCCCTTGATAACTGATTTGATTTCTAGATTAATAAAATCTCCATTTAATAAATGTACAGCATTGTTGAATTGATCTTGTTTTAACTCATATATCATATTTCTCACCCCTTATTTTAGACGTTTACCTTTATCATCATATATTGTAGCATTGCTTTTTTTCTCGTGTAAATTACACATAGCTTTTCCTAAAACCAGTTATTTCTCTAAAACCATTCCTTCTATTAATAATACTTCTTTATTTATTCAAATACTTATAAATTTTCAAGTTCATAATAAACATCTTTCATTCGAAAAATTAGGAATTATATTCCTTTAATATCCATATTCTGATATACCTGGAAAAATAGTAATATTATATCGACATCATAACCTCAGCGTCAAACGAAACAATTTTAGGGAATACTTCATCAACCTCTTTAATAATATCAGGAATATGATTTATTGAATGATAGATGATTTTTTCGTCAGAAATCTTTAACCTACCTTCAAAATATAACTGAGTAGCTGATTTTCTTCCACTAATTAAAGGTACGATATCAGATATAGAAACTTCAATATTCTTTCTCTCAATGTCTTTATTTTCTAATTTTTGAATTTTCCCATTAGTTGATATCAAATAACGCCCTTCATTCTCATTGATTAAATCATCAGTAATATAAATTGATATCTCATTTTTTGGAGGTTGGCAAATTAGTGTATTGAAAACTTTTTCAAGATCAATAATTCTCATCATCCTAGATAAATTTTTAATAATCTTTATTTTTTTCTCTGTTCTCCAAAAATCATCTGCTAGTAAGCCTAATGGAAAATCATTTGATACCTTTGAAAAAACTATTTTTTTCACTTGATCTCTATATGATAAAATATGACGTTTCAAAGCATAAAAAGCATTAAGATTTGTATATCTAAACTCTACTATTTCCAATGTTTCATCTTTTTCAGAATAAATCATATAACCTTGAGGTTTGTTATTTCCATCATACATTATAGCTATAATTATATCTTTGTGTTGGAATTTAGTCTCTTCATAGCTAGGTGATAGCTTCATTTCACTATATGGAGAATTATCCCACAGCCATTCATTTATTTTCTTATAGTCTTCTTGGAGTATTTTGTCATCCTTTAAGTAGTCCATTTTAACATTATAATCAGCACAATCATATCTTCTAGACAATAAATCAAACTCCATTTGTATAGTATTACTTTCTGTGGAAACTTCAAAGCCAAGCTTTTTATAGTAGGAGTGTTTGAAAGGGTTTAGCAGTATAATTGGAATATCTGATTTTTTACATCGTGTAATATTATCTAAAAACATTTTTTTAATTAGTCCTTGATTTCTATATGTAGGAAGTGTTGCAAGCCCATCCAAGTAATGTGCTTTAAATGCTTTTTTTCTAACTTGTACTTCTACCTCAACGTTTGTATAAGTAGAAACTAATTTTTCACCATCAACCCAACCATAGGTTTGTTTCCAAAAGTTATCATGGTTAAGACAAAATTCACAATACTCCTCTTCAAAACCATCTTCAAATACTAAGCTATAAACCTTCCTTAATTGTTCTTTATAGTCTTTATTTAGTTTTATAAGCTTCATTGTTTCTGCCCCCTTAATATTCTCATCTTTTCAAAAATACATAATCAATACTTTGGGACAACGAACCTGTCCCCTCGTCCCACTAAGGCAAAAACTTCTCAATTTTAGTAAACACCTTTAAAGCATTTTTATAAAATATATACTCATGAAACTCCTCTGGAACTAAATACTTGATAAAATCTACATAAGACTCAATCTGAACTAAGGGCCAGTCAGTTCCGAAAATAACTTTAAAATAATTGTCTGCATATATAAGCCCTCTTTTAATATGGTCTACAAATAGTCTTTCATTTTTAAATCTATTAACTCCTGATGTATCACCAACTAACAGTCCAGATAAATCTGCATAAGCATTTGAGTTTTTCTGAATAATCTCTGCTGTATCCATTATCCAAGGGTCTCCAAAATGAGCAATAATAAAGTTAATCTCCCTATGCCTAACTGCAAGTTCATCAACAGCTAATGGGTGTGAATACTTGAGAAGTCCTCTGTCTGAATATGTATCACCACTATGAATAACTACAGGTAAGTTGTATTTTTTAGCTAAGTCATAAACTGGCTCATAAATTTCATCATATACGTAATATGGGTAATACCCAGCATATATTTTGACTCCTACTACTCTATCTTTTTTTAACTCATTTTCTATATCATACAGCTGATTTACTTTAATACTTCCCTTTAATTTCTCAGGATTGATACCAACGCAATATACTAAGGGTTCTGGAATACACTTCTCTAAATCTAAGCCCATTGGATTATCAGATGAATAATCAGGGAATCCTCCTTGTTCACTCTCTATTAATCCCATACCTATTCCCAATACAACATTTGAAGCTTCAAATTCTCTCTTGAGTCCTGTACCAGAATAGTCTAAATGTGATATATTCTTTGCTGTATTTTTAAAGCTTTCAATATTTGAAAAGTGAAGATGTGCATCTATTATTTTCATATTTACATCTCTCCCTTAATCAAATTTTTCAGTATAAATTTCTATTATCTTTATTATTAATAACTACTCTCTTAACGCGCATTAAAATTTCTTTCTCCAAGGATAATCACTGTCATAAGTAATAAATCCTGCACTGTTATAAAATGCTCGGCGACTGTCGCCAAATGACTCGACATAAGCCTTTTCTGCGCCAATGTCCTTCAAGCGGCGCAAGCCTTCTATCAGCATTTGTTTGCCAAGTCCTTTCATTCTGTAATTTATGCGAGTACACACAGGTTCAAACATACCGATTTTAAGCTTATCATCATACCAAACCACACAAAACGAGCAAAGATTGCCGTCTTTGTCCTGTGTCATTATTTCAAATTTCGGATTGAACATTGGTGCATATTCCATGTTGAAATCAGTTGATGGCAATATATTCGGTTCATCGCTAGGGTGAAAGCCTAAATGACAGCAAAGGTAACGAGACTTTTTGTCCGTTATTTCAGTTCCATCGACAAATCGATATCCCTCAGGCAGTTCCGGCTTAAAATTGCCCGTCAATTTCTGATAATTATAATAACAGCACTCATCATTTTTGAAATATCCACGATTTATAAGTTTTTTTTCTATCCATCGTTTACTGTCATTGATGTATAGCCATAACTCACATTCATCACCGTGTCTTTCAAGTGGCACTGTCGTTTCTAGATAGTCCAGCATTTCATCAGCTAAAAATTCGTAAGTCGGGCGAATTTGCATGAATACCTCATATCCACTTTCCTTGTGTGCAATTGCAACTATTTTCCCGTTGTCTTCCCAAATGCGAATATAATTTTTCCAGTCCTCCCAACCTCTGTTAACATATAAGGAATTACAATTATATTCAGCATATTCCCATCTCTGCGGTAACCAGCAATGCTGTTTGCCTGTTTGCAGATACATTTCTCTCAAAAAATCCATTATACGTTCATAATCACTTACTTGATATTTTCTATCTTTTATCACAATATTCACCTCATCTAATATAATAACTCTTCATAATAAAATCAATTATTCTTCAATGTTGCTTTTTGACCTCAAAAGAATAACCTGATATGAATGATGCTATTTCTTATAACTCCAATATTTACGACTTTACTATCTTTAAATTAGACCTTTAAAATCTGCAGAATTACACTATAAAATATCCTCTCAAGCCACTTAAATAGCTGTTTTATCATACTAATTATGTTAGCAAAAGCAAATACTTGCATAAGACTAAAGAGGATTCTTATAGTGTAATTATATAAACTGTCACAATAGATTAATACATCTAATTACTAGATGCTAAGCTTTATATTTTTAAGATCTTTAATCAATTTCTCTTCTACATACTCATCACTAAATAATAAAAATGTAGGAGAAGTAGTGAATTTATCTCCAGATTGACAAGAAACACTGTTATAAACTATACTTCCCAAGGTTAGGTTATTTGAAAAACCATATAGCGTATTTTTACCTGTATGATATATAACTAATCTATCTTTAGTACTATTTCCACCATACATCGATACATGACTTTCTCTAATATCACAACGCCTCTTACCCTTATATTTAACAAAGTCCCCATAGGAGTTCTTAGAAACGAACCAGTTATCTTTTAATTCATCTTCTGGTTTAATAAACATCCCAACACAAAAATCCTTTGAGTTAAAATAGTAACCAGTGTTCTGAATTATTTCTGTTGTAGTAAGGATAATAGGTGATTTTGATATAGTCATATAATATTGATTTATTTGTAATCCTTTGTAATCCTCATGTTTTTTTATATTTAAGGATATTTTTATACCCTGCCATAAATTATTAAAGTTATCTCTTAATTCAACAAACTCACCTGTTCTTTCCTCATCTAACACAGAAGACATTTTCATATTTTCAGGAGTACAAATAATTCCACCTGTCCATGGGTTCCACCAAGAAAAAGGCTTAGTAACTGGGAAGGAATTGTGTAGCCATTCTTTGTCCTTATAAGTTAATGAGTATAGACAAGGACCAAACTTAGGAGCAGCCTTCATCTTAATGTAACCATTATCTACTACGAGAATCTCCATACCATTTTCCATATTCTTTTCCATAGCAGCCTTATGGCTATTAACATTAAAAACAGCAGTTTGTCTCCTAAATGCTACATCTTCAAAATCTACATCAAATTCAATAATGTCCATCTTTGAAGACTTATAGTTTGCTATGCTAAATATACTTTCTCTTATTTCTTGATCCCTAGTAAAATCCTTTGATATTTGAGAAAATCCATCCATCATGGAACTAACAGTGATATTTCCATTAAAGTTAATTTTATGATGATTCTTCACTTCTATATCAAAGCTATCCTTCACAAATGGATTGCCATTATTAATTGAAATATCAAATTTATCTACAACCTTTAAATCTCTGATATCATTATTCTTTAAAGCAAAACTCCTAAATTCTCTATAATCACTAAAAGTATCTATAGCTATATACATAGACTCAGTAGCAATTGTTTGTTTACTATCTATAAAGCCAATATTATAATCTAAAGCCATATGCCATCCGATAAGCTTAAATTTACCTTTTCCAGACCAGCAAACACCTCTAGATAAATCTCCGTCCTTTGAAAATATCCAATTCTCAGAAAGCTTGCTACTGTCCCAGAAATCTATAGCTGTAGCATGAGAACCAGCATTATGAATAATTTCATTTTGATAAGGAATAAAGGCATTGGCAAGATTGTGATAGAAACTTCTTCTTACCCATATTTCTTTTTCGGTCTTGCTATCTCCAAGATTGGTAACCTCATGGTAATGCTTTGTAATGCAATTAGGAGATAATGTAAAATAGTTTGTCAATTGAGTGTTTTTAAAATCAGATGAAATGTATACAGCCTTTAGAGTTATGTTATTACCTTCAACGAGATATTCAACCTCTTGAGG
>DAOUQG010000170.1 GCA_030625765.1 Thermohalobacteraceae bacterium
ATCATCTATAGTATCATTTCCACCTTCCATAATAAGGTTTAATGCCATTCCACCCATTCTGGCCATTCCAACAGAATGTCCTGTGGTTTCAACATTATCCTGTATTGCGCTCTTCATATCATAAGCAAGCTCTTTTGCTACACCATTTTCAATTATATTAAGTGGCTTTTTCTCATAACCTTCATAATCGAAATACATTGAGATAGTGTTTTCATCATAAGTATTATCTTTTATAGTTATATTATCTCCAAAAACCTTTTGACCATTTTTTCCTGTAAGGAAACCAGTTCCTACTTGAGTACTTCTTGCAGAAAAACCAAAATAACTCATATAAGAAAGCAGGTTACTAACAGCGAAAGGCTCTAGGATTACAGTATAACTGCCTGGATCAATTGTAATAGGGTTGACACCTAACTTGGCTTTTTCATAAGCAGAAGTAAATGCAGCAATTACATCTAGTTCATCTGCTTTATCAGTTCTATACCCAGAATACCCAGATGAACCATCCTTATGCATAACAACGGTATTGAAATCTACACTATCTAATCTGTTATATCTTCTAACCCCTTTTGTATTTCCCATAGCTATTGCTGATTTAGATAAAGATAATGCACCTGCTGCGACATAATCTTTATCTAATAACTCTATACCTTCTTGAATAAGCTTACTCCTATTTATAGTATCGAATTTTACATGTAATTTCTCATCGTATCCATCATATACAATTTCTTTTGGAGAACAAACCTCTGGTATTTTAATGTCACCTTCAGGAATAAACTTAAGATTTTCTTCTACATCCATAACTGCAGCTTTTAGACTTTCATCATCTAAAAGGTTAGTTGTAATCTTAGCTTCTTTTTTTTCATTATAAACAACAATTGTAACAACAGTATCCTCATTGTATACATTTTGATGTATTTCTGAGTTTGCAAATCTAGTAAGACCTTCATCACTAGATGAGATCGTGACCATAGTATAGTAATTGCAATAAGACAATACTTTATCAATTATTTCATACGAACCTTTTTTACTTAACATCCTTAACACCTACCTTTACATTTCTAAATCTTGCTGGAGAAGCACCATGACCAACATGAGCAACTTGTCCTGGCTGCCCTTTTCCACAGTTAGGGGTACCATATAGTTTCCAATACGTTTCGTTACAAACACCATCACAGCTTCCCCAGAACTCAGGTGTAATTCCTGTATAAATAGGATTTTTATATATCTTACCTGTCAGTTTGCCATCCTTAATCTCATAAGCAAGCTCACAAGCAAATTGGAAATTAAGCCTTTTATCATCTATACTCCAGCTCTTATTAGTACAAAAATACAAGCCATTATTTATACCATTAACAAGCTCATCCAATTCTTTATCTCCGGGCATTAAGCTTATATTTGTCATTCTTACAATTGGTATGTTCTGCCAACCATCTGCTCTATTAGTTCCGTTAGAAAGGTGATTGATTTTTATCGCAGTATCTCTTGAAGTAATAAAGTTCTTAAAAATCCCTTTATCGATAATAATAGTTTTTTGCCCTTTGACACCATCATCATCATATCCGAAGGTACCTAATCCCTTTGGAACTGTAGCGTCAGCTACTACTGTTACATGCTTTGAACCGTATTTAAAATTTTTATTAATTGTATTTGGCTGTAAAAAGCTCATTCCTGCATAAGCTGCTTCTGATCCAAATACTCTATCTAATTCAATAGGATGGCCGATACTTTCATGTATTTGCAGTGCAAGCTGAGAGCCATCAATAATAATATCGAAGCGACCTGAAGGACATTCTTCAGCATTAACAATCATTTCAGCTTCTTTACCTATTCTAGTAGCATTTTCAATCAGATTTAATGATAAAATATATTCATATCCTGCTGTAGCATGATTACCTCTAAATGAATTTGGATAGCTTCTTGTTTGAATATCATTTTCATTTTTAGTAGATGCTTCTATACCCGCGCCAGATTCATATAAAAACTGAGTAATGTAGCTTCCTTCAGTGTCAGCGAATATCTTTTCTTCCTTTTGAAAATCCATAGTTCCAGTAGTTTTTGTAAGCTCAGCTTCGCTTCTCATGGCTTTTTCAGCGTTAATTAATAATTCTATTTTCTCAGCTTTTGAAACAGAAAAAGGATCAATTTCTATATGTGTTTTATAAGTATCATTTATTTTATCTTTTTTTGCTAGCATGATTTTTTCTTTTTGTAATAACCTACTTGCTTTAGCTATTCTTAAAGCTTCTAATGCAGTTTCTTCTAAACTATCTAAGTTTTGGGTACTAGCAAATCCTAATGAGCCATCTAAAATAACTCTAATTCCAGCTCCCTTACTTCTAGAATTAGAAATGATTTGAACTTTCATATTTTCAGTTGTGATGGTTTCATTAAGTCTATTAACAATCCTAATGTCTGCGTAATCAACCCCATATTTCTTAAGCAAATCAAGAACTTTAATAATCTTTTCCTTCATATGCATACCACCTCTAAATCTTATTTTACATAGTAAAAATATGTAATATAAATTACTATTCTCTTTAAGAACAAAAAAACCCTTCGCAATACGAAAAAAATTTAAGTTAATCTAAAATCATTAGACACTTACTTCTATAAGTGGGTGTTACAACTTTCTCTACTTAAGTGGGGGTAGAATCTTCTACCTAAGCATCGATGTTTAGCATTAGCCATAAGTAGATTACCAAAATCTTTGATTTTGATGAAGTCACTTAGTTTCTTTATCAAACGAGTTCAGTACAAAAATTTAAAAAAATTTAAAAAAACAATTGACATACGAATGATAAATAAGTATAATAGTATTTGTCGATAAAAAACTTTTATTTTACGCGGGAGTGGCGGAATTGGCAGACGCGCTAGACTTAGGATCTAGTGCCATTGGCGTGGGGGTTCGAGTCCCTTCTCCCGCACCATTGAAAAAAACCAATGGGTTTTCCATTGGTTTTTTTCCTATGTATCTACTTTTATCTTACTTTTCTTAGTATATTAAAATCCTCATAGGAAAAAATTAGTTTGTATAGGAAAATTACTTTGCCTTATAGAATTCAAATCATTTTATTGTTACATTTTTTTCACATATTGGAGGAAAAAAATTTTTATGATATAATTAATTGACTAATTTTTAATGATTTATCTACAATTAACTATTAAGATTGATATAATAGACTGACAAAAATCCAAGTCTATACATAAAGAAAATATAATGAGGAGGAACCAACAATGAAGTCAACAATTTTAAATAAGGAAGGAAACAAAGTCTCTTTAAAAATCGAAGTAGATGCAGCAAAATTTGAAGAAGGTATTCAGAAATCTTATTTAAAGAATAGAAAGAGATTTAATGTTCCAGGATTTAGAAAAGGAAAAGTACCAAGAAAGATTATTGAGCATAACTATGGCGAAGGAGTTTTTTATGAAGATGCAATTAACATAGTTTTTCCAGAAGCATATGATAATGCAATAGAGGAGCATAATTTAGATCCAGTAGACAGACCAGAAGTAGACATTGAAGAATTTGAAAAAGGAAAACCAGTTATTTTTACTGCAGATGTTATAGTTAAACCAGAAGTAAAACTAGGCGAATATAAAGGTATAGAAGTAGAAAAAGTAGAGTATAATGTTACAGAGGAGGATATTGAAGCTGAGATTAAAAATATCCAAGATAGAAATGCTAGAATAATTGAAGTAGAAGATAGACCAGTAAAAGAAGGAGATATCTTAACAATAGATTATGAAGGATATGTAGGTGAAGAACAATTTGAAGGTGGTACTGCACAAAACCAAAGCTTAGAAATAGGCTCAGGAAGATTTATACCTGGATTTGAAGAACAATTAATTGAAAAAAACAGAGAAGATGATGTAGAAGTTAAGGTTACATTCCCAGAAGAGTATCATGCCGAAAATTTAGCTGGTAAAGATGCTATATTTAAAGTGAAAATTCATGAAATAAAGGAAAAGGAATTACCAGAGATTGATGATGAGTTTGTTAAAGATGTAAGTGAATTTGATACAGTAGATGAATTCAAAAACGATATTAAGAACAAGCAAGAAAAACAAGCCGAAGATAGACAAAATGCTGAAAATGAAAATAATGTAATTGAAAAAGTAGTTGGAGATTGTGAAATAGATGTTCCAGAGGTTATGATTGAGAGACAAATTGATAATGAAGTAAATCAGTTTGGTTATAGATTACAGTATCAAGGATTAAATATTGATAAATATCTTGAACTAACAGGAACTAGCATGGAAGACCTTAGAGAACAACTTAAAGGAAACGCTGAAAAAATAGTAAAAACAGAGTTAGTATTAGAAGCTATAAGCGAGAAAGAAGAAATAGATGCAACTGAAGAAGAAATAGATGCAGAATTTGAAAAAATGGCTAAGCAATATAATCAAGAGTTAGAAAAGATTAAGAAAAGCTTTAGAGATGAAGATTTAAATTATATCAAACAGGGTATTATTAAGAGAAAGACTGCTGAGTTTTTAGTTGAAAATGCTAACTTAAAATAATAAAATAATTTAAATGGAGGGGTTAGTTATGGCTTTAGTACCAGTTGTTGTTGAACAGACTAATAGGGGCGAAAGATCATATGATATCTACTCTAGGTTGTTAAAAGAAAGAATCATATTTATTGGAGATGAAATAAATGATACTACTGCTAGCTTAGCAGTTGCACAGCTGTTATATTTAGAAGCAGAAGACCCAGATAAAGATATTCAAATATATATAAATAGCCCTGGTGGCTCAATAAGTTCTGGATTTGCTATATACGATACTATGCAATATATTAAGCCAGATGTATCAACTATTTGTATTGGTATGGCTGCAAGTATGGGTGCATTTTTGCTTGCTGCTGGAACAAAAGGAAAGAGGTTCGCATTACCAAATGCTGAAGTTATGATACATCAGCCGCTTGGAGGAACTGGTCAGACACAAGCAGAAAATATGAAGATTTATGCAGATAGAATTATCAAAACTAGAGAGAAATTGAATAAGATTTTAAGTGAAAGAACTGGTCAAACAGTTAAGAAAATAGCTAAAGATACAGATAGAGATAATTTTATGGATGCAGAAGAAGCTAAGCAATATGGATTAATAGATGAAGTAATTACATTTAGGAAATAAGGGTTGAGAGAGGTGTCAGAATGTCTAGATTTGATGATAAGCAGCTAAAGTGTTCTTTCTGTGGTAAATCTCAAGAACAAGTAAAAAGATTAATAGCTGGCCCTAATGTATATATTTGTGATGAATGTATTGAATTATGTCAGGAAATAATTGAAGAAGAATTCGAAGATAGTGCTGAATTTGATATGAATGAGCTTCTAAAACCAATAGAGATTAAAAGCATTCTTGACGAATATGTAATCAAACAGGAAAGGGCTAAAAAATCTTTAGCTGTAGCAGTATATAATCATTACAAAAGAATTAGTAGAAAAGTAAGGAATAATGACGTAGAGCTTCAGAAAAGCAATATTGTGATGCTTGGTCCAACAGGATCTGGAAAAACTTTACTTGCTCAAACATTAGCCAGAATATTAAATGTTCCATTTGCAATAGCTGATGCGACATCTTTAACAGAGGCTGGCTATGTTGGTGAAGATGTTGAAAATATATTACTAAAACTGATTCAAGCAGCTGATTATGATATTGAGAGAGCAGAAAAGGGTATAATATATATAGATGAAATTGATAAAATTGCTAGAAAATCTGAAAATCCTTCTATTACTAGAGATGTAAGTGGAGAAGGGGTGCAGCAAGCGTTACTTAAGATTTTAGAAGGAACAGTAGCTAGTGTTCCTCCTCAAGGTGGTAGAAAGCATCCTCATCAAGAATTTATCCAGATAGATACTACAAATATTCTATTTATCGTTGGTGGAGCATTTGGAGGGGTTGACAAGATAATTCAGAAAAGAATAGGCAAGAAATCAATGGGATTTGGTGCTCAGATACAAAGTAAGCAGATTAAGGATATAGGAGAAATATTAAAGCATATCCAGCCTGAAGACTTGCTGAAATACGGGCTTATCCCAGAATTTGTAGGAAGATTGCCTGTAATTGTTACTCTAAATCACCTGGATGAAGAAGCTTTAGTTGAAATTCTTACTAAGCCTAAAAACGCTTTAGTAAAACAGTATAGAGAATTGTTTGCAATGGATGGCGTTGATTTAGATATAGATGAAGAAGCACTTAAGCTGATTGCTAAAAAAGCAATTGAAAGAAAAACAGGAGCAAGAGGCTTAAGAGGAATACTAGAGGAAATTATGCTTGAAATAATGTATGATATTCCGTCAAGAGAAGATATTGAGAAGTGTGTTATAACTAAAGAAACTATAATAAACAAATCCGAACCTACTCTTGTGCTTTCGGAGAAGCGAAAAAAAATAAGCACAAAGAAAAATAAAGAAGAAACTGCATCTTAATAAGATTGAAAAGCAGACTCGTTAAGCGAGTCTGCTTTTTTTAGTAGAAGCTATAGTACGGTTTTGTTGTTTCCAATTAAATCTTTTGATTAAAACAACTTATTCTAAGATAAAAATATCAAATATTAACTTC
>DAOUQG010000174.1 GCA_030625765.1 Thermohalobacteraceae bacterium
TCCCATGTATTATAAAATACGATTTCGTCTATGTCTTTCCTTGAAATGTATTTTGGTTCTTCATCTGGATATCCTATAGGCATTAAAAATAAGCATGAAATATCATCTGGTAGCTTTAATATGCTATTAACTTTTTCAATGTCTAAATACCCTACCCAACATGCCCCTAGTCCATAATTTGTAACAGTTAGAAACATATGTGTGCCTGGAATTAAAGGATTACAATTATTAAAAAATGTACACATTTCCTTTCGATTATCATATGCATTTAGGTATTTAATTAGCTCATCACCATATCTAGATTTATTAACTATGAGTCCAAAATCATCCTCTGGTAAGCCCTTCAGGTCAGAATTAACGTTTACACAAAATGCAATAACTGTTGGAGCTGTCGCAATCCACATCTGTTTTCCAGCCGCTTCTGCAAGCTTTACTATTATTCCTTTTTCTTTCACTACTCCAAAAAAACAATTTTGAGCATTTCCGCCTGATGGAGCCAGTCTACCTGCTTCAAGTATTTCATTTAAGATATCATCCAGTATTAAATCTTCCTTGAATTTTCTTGTTGCCCTTCTTTTTGTAATTATTTCCTTCAAATTCATTATTTCTCTCCTCT
Organism: Thermohalobacteraceae bacterium; assembly: GCA_030625765.1. GTDB lineage: Bacteria > Bacillota > Clostridia > Tissierellales > VENL01 > DAOUQG01. The sequence goes on from DAOUQG010000174.1 coordinate 617, forward strand.
CTTTGAATTTTAACTTTGTAGTTAATCTATAGATAACAAAACAATAAAAATAAACCTCAGAGATTAATCTCTGAGGTTTAAAATCAAATTAAGCGTGTATTCGTCTCACAGATAATCCCAAAATCCTATTAAAAATTTGAGTACATTAAATAACTATCGAGCAGCTTGCTTGACAGAAATTACTCAAATATTTAATTTATGATTTTAGAATTACCCTTTCCAGAACGCCTATTGAAATTTCCAAGCGTAACGGATTTCATCACACCTTTATTTTTATCGTCAGTATATTTTACCATATATTTCTATTATTGTGAAGTAATTATTATTATGTTGTCATATTAACCACTATCAATAAATTATAGAAATATATATATTAAAATAGATTATTTAAAAGTCAATATTCTTTAACCAGTCTATTACGTCAGATTTCCGTTCATTTTGCATTTTTTCAACTGCCATAATAAAGTCTGATTTTTCAAATTTTATCCCTTTTATAACAGCTTCAAGATTTTGCGAAAAGTTAGGATCCATAGAATCCGAGTATACTTTTACATCTTCAACAATTCCATCCTCCACAAAAAGATTTAAATCAATTTCACCCCAGATAAATCTGTTTCTAAGCTGAATATCAAATTGTGGTGATGAACCAAAATTCCATTCCCAGCTATTATATTTTTTTATCAATTCCTTAAATGGTATTTCTGAATTTTCATCAATATAATATGTTTCTTTATCATTGATATTGCTTAAAAATGTATCAATTAACGAATCTCTTAAGGTGTCTACTTTTAAATTATTGTTGATTTGAATCAGATTCTTAACTCTTGATCTAACTGAATCAATTCCTTTTGATTTAAGCTTAAGCTCAGATATCTTTAGATAATTTGATAGTTTGGTAATATCAACATCAACTAACAAAGTCCCATGATGACATAGTATTTCTCCTTCGATAAAATAGGCATTTCCAGAAATCTTATATTCATCAACCAAAATATCGTTTTTACCAGAAAAATGTGCAGCTATCCCTAAATTTTGCAATGCATCAATAACAATTTTTACATTTTCCTGAACCTTGTCATCACTATTACCTGAAATAAAAGTAAAATTTAAATTGCCAAGATCATGATATACAGCACCGCCTCCTGACGGTCTTCTAACCATCCTTCCTCCATCTTGCTTAAGCTTTTTCCATTCACATTCCTTCCAAGGATTCTGATTTCTCCCAATAACTATTGTATTTTCATTCTGCCAAAGATATAGGATTGAATCTCTATCACTTGATGTTTTTACCAAGTACTCTTCAAATGCTAAATTAAAAGCAGGATCATTACTTTTAGATATATATACTCTATGCATAATGAATTGACCCATCGCCTAAGCTTAAAATAGCCTCATGGACTGCTTCAGCAGTAGTTGGATGCGCAAATATAGTATGATTAAGCTTATTATATTTTATTTTATTTTCTACTAAATACGTGAAATTGGCAATCATATCAGTTGCATTTGGTCCAACAATTGCTGCACCCATGATAGTACCCTCTTTTGCATCAGATATTATTTTTACAAATCCTTCTGATTCTCCAGATGCTAAAGCCTTGCCATTAGCAGCAAATGGGAATTTTCCGACTTTATAATCTAATCCTTTTTCTTTAGCTTCTTTTTCACTAATTCCAACAGTCCCAATTTCTGGTGATACAAAAGTTGCACTTGGAACTGCATCATAATGCATTTTAGAATCTAATCCCATTATATTTTCAACAGCAACTATCCCTTGATGTGAAGCTACGTGTGCTAATTGAATAATGTTTGTAACATCACCAATAGCATATACATTCTCATTTGATGTTGCCATTCTGTCATCAACTTCAATTCCTCTACCAGCTGCATTAAGCTTAACGCCTAGCTGTTCAAGGTCTATTGCATCCAAGTTTGGTCTTCTACCTACAGACATTAGAACATAATCACCCGTAACATAACAGCTTTTATCGTCTCTAATAAACTCTGTAATTAGATTGTCTTGTTCTGTTTCCATGATTCTTTCGACCTTAGATGATGTATGAAGGTTAATTCCTTTAGCTATACACTGTTCTTCAATAACTTTTACAATATCATCATCTAGATTGCATAAAATACTATCTTGAAATTCTACAACTGTTACTTCACTACCTAATGAGTTAAAAATAAAAGCAAATTCCATTCCAATAATACCGCCACCCACAATTGTAATTGTTTTTGGAACTTCTTCAATCTCTAGAATTTCTTTATTTGTCAATACTCTTTCTGAATTTGCTCCAGCTACATTAAGTTTTACAGCAGATGAGCCTACAGCTATTATAATATTTTTAGCTTTTATTGTAACATCTACTGTTTTATTTTTAACAGTTATGCGGTCTTTTGAAACCTTTGCTTCTCCGTTTACATATTTTATGTCCCAAGATTTTAAAAGATGATTAATCCCACCAACAAGATTAGATACAATATCATCCTTGCGAGCAACGATTTTCTTCATATCTACCGTAGGGTTATCTAATAATATTCCAAATTCTTCACTTCTCATTATTTCATCAAATAGATGAGCGCTTTTTACAAAACTCTTAGTAGGAATACATCCATAGTTAAGACAAGTACCACCTAATTTATCTTTTTCAATCAAGGTAACTTTTGCACCTAACTGAGCGCCTCTGATTGCCGCTACATATCCCCCTGGTCCTCCACCTATAACAGCTATATCACATTCAACTTCTTCTTTTTTAGGTTTAGTTATACCAAAAGAATAGGCATTTTTCTTAGGTTCTGATGTCTTTGCAGCCTTTTCTCCATCAAGATGAATTATATTATCACCTATCTTAACAGTTTGACCTTCTTCTACAAGAACTTTTAACACTTTACCATCATATTCTGATTTTACTTTGAAATTTCCTTTGCTTGACTCTACATTAAATAATATATCTCCAACTTTAACCTCTTGTCCTTCTTTAATTAATACTTTTCCAACCTTAGCTGATTTATCATGTCCTGATAGTTTTGTAAGTTTTACATCAATCATAATATCACTCCTTGAAAAAAGAGGTGTTTCCACCTCTCAAATTAAAATTCGTTTTCAAATTCCTTTATACATTCTTTTAATAATGTTGTTGAATATGCCATAGCAGGTCCGCCACCAAATGCAACTGCTACCATTGCTGCTTCAATAATCTCTTCTTTAGTTGCGCCTGCTTCAAAAGCTTTATAAGTATGATATACTATACAGTATTCACATCTGCTGAAGCACCCTATTGCTACACTAATTAACTCTTTTGTTTTTACATCTACTGCGTTTGGTTCATATGAAGCACCAAGTAGTCCCATAAAAGCTTCAACCATCTGACCATTTGTCTGACCAAGCTCTCCTAACCCACCAACAAAACCATTTAACATTTCTCTTACGTTATACGCCATAAAAACTCCTCCTTGTGATTTTATTTGCTGTGCTAATTATTAGTATAGCAAATAAAGTCTAAAAAATCAATATTATTGTTAATTTTTTTTCAATATGTATACCTTATAAATAAGAGTCGCAAATGATGATTAATATTTTATTTACAGACTCAGTGATATCTATATTAATGTGCTTTTGAAGCTCAAAGCTATATTTGATTAAATTTTGAAATTTATTTTTTTTGTTGCCCTATATACTATAAAATTCTCCAAAATTGATATAATTATGTGCCATAATTATATTTTCTATTTTTCGCATAATAAAATGACCTAATAATTAGGTCATTTTATTATGTTATTTACCATTGTGCTTAATACTTTTTCAAAAACTTGTAACTCATCCGCATCTATACCGTCAAGGAGCATATTACTGAATTTTTCTCCTTCTGGTAACATTTTTTCTCTCATCTCCTTACCTTTCTCTGTAAGAACAACATTTGTTACTCTTCTATCATTAGGGTTTTTTTCTCTAATAACCAACCCATCTCTTTCTAACCTATCTAATAACCTTGTAACTGATGAATCTTTTATATTCATTTTTAGAGCTAATTCTTTTTGATTTGTGTTCTGAGTAAGCCCAAGGTAATAAAGAGCAATCCATTGGATTCGAGTGATTCCTTTACATTCAAGCCTTCGACCGAAAGCTTCTGATATCAATTTAATTGAATTCTCAGTTAGATAACTAACTCATTTATCTAGTTTAAAGCACATTTTCTCACCTACTTCAATATATTATATATATAATATATTATCTTCCATTATTTTTCAAATATTCAAAGTAATTCTTTGATGCAAATAAGTATTTCTTTCAATTTCATCAATTATAATTCTACTATTGTGAAATTCTCTACATGTGATTTTACTTACTTTTATTGATATGGTTTATATATGGTGCATAAAAAGACAGGATTAAAAATACCTGTCTTTTGCAATTTAACTTAATAAATCAGTAAAACATTTAATAATACAAAGTTATGTGAAAAAACATTATTAATAATCTACAATATTATAAAATATGCTGTCCTATCAATCTGTCTAGTTTACGAATGTCTATTCCTTTTCTAAGATTAAGTTTAAATCTACCTGCTCTAGTCCATAACTCTAACTCTGCATTAAAATCAAGAATACCTTTAGCATTTTCACTTGAATACATAACTATTGATTTGAATGGTATTGTATAAACTTCTACTTTTTTTCCAGTAATACCCTGCTTATCTGCTATTATAATTTTCTTGTTAGTTACTACAGCTACGTCGCGAATAGTTTTGTATGCGACTTCTATTACTTCACCATCTACTAATATTTCATGAACTTCTTGTGGTGCTTGTGTTTCTGAGATAAATGTCCAATTCATTATATCAGTTACATTTGCCATGTTTTTTACCCCCTATTTGTTTATTTTTATACTTCTATACAAAGATACATTAATCATTCCTTAGTAGGATTATTTAGATATTAATAATATATTCTCCTGCTTAAAAATCTTTATAATAGTATATATTACTACATATGTATCATTATTCCTTCTTGATTGTCATATTTTTGCAAAGTATTTTTACACTATATTTTTTTGAAAAAATCTAGTATTCTTTTACTTTGATTTTTATATTAGATCCTTTAAAATGTAAAAACCTGATCATCAGCAATTTGTACCCTTTGTCAACGACATTTAAAATTCTAAATGTTAATCTAAAATCATTAGGCACTCACTTCTATAAGTGGGTATTTCAACTTTCCCTACTTAGGTGGGAGTAGAATCTCCTACCTAAGCCTCAATGTTTAGCTTTAGCTATAAGTAGATTACCAAAATCTTTGATTTTGAGTAAGTCATTTAGTTTCTTCATCAAACGAGTTCACTGTCTACATGAATCTCAATATCATAACATTGTGTAATTATAAAATAGAAGAAGACTATGAAAAAAGCTTGGTAAGATTAAAATTTCATAGTCTTTTTGTGTTCTATAAAACTATTATATTTTATACCGATCATCAAAAAAAGTAAACGGTAACAAAACCACACAAAAACTTCCTTTAATTACCACTTGTATTGGTTCGATTTTTTTGCTATAGTATAAAAGCTGCGTTGTTAGCGCAGTTTGAAAAAAACTTAGCTTAAAAACACTAAAAAAAATCTAAAGAAAACTTGACATTTATTTTTAGACGTGGTATATTAATCTAGTCGCATATTGGTAGCAAATATTGATCTTTGAAAATTAAACAGTGTAAAGCCAGTAATAAATATATAGGTTCATGAACATGAACCCGTAATTCTAAAAATAGTAATGAGTCATAAAAACTTTTAATTTGAGAGTTTGATCCTGGCTCAGGACGAACGCTGG
>DAOUQG010000008.1 GCA_030625765.1 Thermohalobacteraceae bacterium
TTACTTCTACTGATGCAGGAAAGATATTATACAAACATGCACTAAATATTATAAATATGAGAGAAATGGCTCAATTTGATTTAGGAATATATAAAGGAAAAATACAAGGACATCTTGAAATAAGTTCAAGCTCTATTCCTAGAAAATATGTACTACCTCATATAATGCAGTTATTTACAAAAAAATATCCCGATATAACTTTTAACATCAAAGATAATGATTCTAGAAATGTCATTGAGAATATTTTAGCTGGCAATAACGATTTTGGTATAGTCGGAGCTAAATATCATTCCCCTAAATTAGAATATATTGATTTAATAGAAGATGAATTAGCTATAATAACTGCAAATAATAATCGTTATAAATGGGATATTGATACAACACTAGATATTGAATTTTTGATAAACGAAAAAATAATTCTAAGAGAAAAAGGTTCTGGTACTAGGCTAATACTTGAGAAGTCCCTAAAAAATATCGGTCTTAATATCAATAAACTCAATATTATTGCATGTATGAATGATACTGAGACAATTAAAAAATTTGTTGAATTAGGAGTAGGAATAAGCATTATTTCAAAAAAAGCAGTTGAAAAAGAAATAGAAATGGGATTGTTAAAACGCTATAATGTTCGAGGACTACACCTAAACCGAAAATTTTATTTTGTTTATCACAAAAACAGACATTTATCCCCTCTAGGTCAGACATTTAAGGATTTTGTACTAGAGTATATTTCTGAAAAACAAAACTAGACATGTGACATGTCTAGTTTTGTTTCTTCACAAAATATTTAATTAAGCTTCATAGAAAGCTTTATATCCTTTATATGTCATATATACATCAGCTTTGCTTACTAATTCATAAGGTGCATGCATACTTAAAACAGGTACTCCACAATCAAGTACTTCCATGCCATAGTTAGCTAAAATGTATGCGATGGTTCCTCCACCACCTTGATCTACCTTTCCTAATTCTCCCATTTGCCAAATAACATTATCGTTATTAAATATTTTTCTTATATCACTCATATACTCTGAATTTGCGTCACTACATCCACCTTTACCTCTTACTCCAGTATATTTAAATATTGCTATACCTTTTCCAAGAAAAGCAGCATTTCTTTTATCTAAAACACTAGGATAATTTGGATCAAATCCTGCAGCAACGTCTGCTGATAGTACTTTAGAATTGCCTAAAGCTCTCTTAGTTTTTAATTCAAAATAGCTTTCTTCCATTAATCCAATTATTTCAGATACTGCATATTCAAAGAACTTAGAATGCATACCGGTATTACCCATACTTCCAATTTCCTCTTTATCAACGAAAAGCCCAACAGCAGTTCTACTAGGATTATTAATCTCTAAAATTGCTCTTAGTGAGGTATATGCACAAACTCTATCATCATGTCCGTATGAAGAAATCAAGCTTCTATCAATTCCAACATCTCTAGCTTTACCTGCTGGAACAGCTTCAAATTCAGCAGTTGTAAAATCTTCTTCTGTAATTCCATATTTTTCATTTAATATTTTTAGCATATTTAGTTTAATCTTATCAGATAAATCTTCTTCATTATATGGAATGCTACCTATTAAAATATTTAAGCCTTCTCCTGTTATTCCCTCGCCTAGTTTTTTAGCATTTTGATCCTTAGCTAAATGAGGTAATAAGTCAGAAATATAGAATACTGGATCGCTTTCTTCTTCACCAATTACAATATTTATTTTTTCACCATTTGACTTTACTAACACTCCATGAAGAGCTAAAGGTAATGCTACCCATTGATATTTCCTTATCCCACCATAATAGTGTGTTTTTAAAAAAGCTAAATCAGAATCCTCGTATAATGGAAATTGTTTTAAGTCTATTCTTGGAGAATCTAAATGTGAACCAATAATATTCATACCCTTTGTAATGTCTTCTTCTCCAATAACAAACATTGCAACTGCCTTATTTTTATTGTTAGCATAAATTTTCATGCCAGCCTTAACTTCCATGTTTTTTTCTATAGCTTCATTTAAATCTATGTATCCATTTTCCTTTGCCATTCTAATTATTTCTGCTACTGATTCTCTTTCAGTCTTTCCTTTATCAAGAAAAGCTTTGTAATTTTCTGAGAAATCAAATATCTTTTCAATTTCTTTTTCGTCAGATTTTTCCCAAACATTGTTCCAATTATGGCTCAACTTTTCCTGTAATTTTTTACCTTCAGTCAATTCTGACATAATATCCCTCCATCAATTAAAAATTAGTGTGTCTAACTAATATATTACATTATATTATAAAAATTTGTCAAATTAAAAGGATAAAAATATTATTATAATTTCTTAATATTATTTTTAAACGAAAATATTGCTGCCTGTATTCTATCTGCTACATTGATTTTCCTAAAAATATTCGAAACATGATTTTTTACAGTTTTTTCGCTTATATACAATCTACTTGCTATTTCCTTATTATTAAGTCCTTCTGCAATCAAGGTCAAAACTTCATATTCTCTTTTTGATAAAGAATCAATTTTTCTTTCATCTTCAGTTCTATTACCTTGGAATTGCGAAACAAGTAAATTTGCAATGCTTGGTTGAATATAGGACTTGCCATCATTTACATCCTTTATAGCTTTAACTAAACTATCTGAATCTGCATCCTTTAATACATATCCATTAGCTCCACTGTTAATAGTTTTGCATAAATACTCTTTTTCATCATGAATAGTCAATATTATTACCTTTGAATTAATTCCCATGTCTCTTATTCTTCTTAAAACTTCAATACCACTTAACTTTGGCATGTTAATATCAAGTAAAATAACATTAGGAAAAAACGATATGATTTTCTCAATGGCCTCTTCTCCGTTACCAGCTTGAGCAACAACCTCAATATCTTCCTCTAGCTCTAAAATTTGCTTTAATCCTTGTCTCATAAGTGAGTGATCATCTGCTATTAATACTCTGATTTTGTCTTTCATTTAACTCATCCTTCCCATTAATAGGTATAGTTAAAATAACTTTTGTTCCTTTACCAACTGATGATATTACCTTTAAATTTCCTCCTAAAAGCTCTGCTCTCTCTTTCATTCCAATAAACCCGAAACCACCACTAAAAGAATTATTATCCTCTAAAGTTTGCTCAGTGTCAAATCCTACTCCATCATCAGAAATCATTATATTGAGATTATTATTTTTAAACTCAATCTTTATTTTGACATTTCTAGCTCTTGAATGTTTTCTAATATTATTTAACGCTTCCTGTATAATTCTAAATCCTGCAATTTCAATTATAGTATTCAATTTTCTTACACTACTAAAAATTTTAACATCAGCACTTAATCCTGTTTCCTCAGAAAAAACTGATACATATCTTTGAACCGTAGGAATTAATCCTAAGTCATCTAACGACATAGGTCTTAAATCATATATGATTTTTCTTACGTCCTTCAAATTATCTCTAACTATTTTCTTTAACTTATTTAGTTCTTTTTTAGTTCTCTCAATGTCGATAGAAAGAAGCTTTTCACACAATTCAACATTCAATGCTAAATTTGCCAAAGATTGAGCAGGGCCATCATGTATATCTCTAGCAACTCTTTGCCTTTCTTCCTCTTGAGCCTCAATTATTTTTATTCCTAAATATTGTTTCTTATTCATGTCACCTATTGTATCAATAATATTATTTAAGTTCCCAGACAAATAACCAATAGCTATGCTAATTTGAGTTGCAAGCTTTTCTGCTCTTTTTAATGTATCGAGCAAATCCTTTAATCTAAACTCAAGATTCTTTCGCTTCTCGATTAATAATTTTTCTTCCTGCCTTTTTAATATGAGTTTAATTCTTAAATCATTTGCTTCTTCATATGCTTTCTTAATATCATCTTCAGAATGATTGTCAAAATTTCTACTAACAAATAGTAACCTATATCTACTTTTTTTCTCCATTTCTTCAAGAACATCTACTTCACTTATTACATTTATAGCTCTAGCTTTAAGATCTTCTAATTCTTGCTTTGTTCTTTCGTACTCATCTCTAACTTTTTCTGTAATAATAAAAATTTCATTTTTACTACCTTCAATAGTATCTAAAACACTTATCAGTATTTCATTTATTCGATTTCCATCTAGTAACGGTTTTGTCATAACAAACTCCTCTACTGTATACTACTTGCATTTTAATATACTCTTTTTCAAATATAATACTTCGATTTTAGGAAGTGCTTTTCCTTCAAATATATTAAAAATGTATATAATAAATCATTGAAATTTTTCCTATTTAGTAACTCATTAAAAAATTTTTTAATCTACTTCTACATTATTTCTTACATATGCACTATCACAGTATTTTAGCCCAAATACAACTGAAAATTATATCTTTAGATTATTCCCTTGTTATTATATAATAAAGCCTCCTACAATAAAGTATTTATCACCTTAATTATAGGAGGCTATAAATATAAATTAATTATTGAATTCATTAGTATATATATTCGTCGATTATATTCAATTAATAATTTTTAGTTATAAAAAAATGTCAATATCTTATTCAACAATTCTAAACATCCATATTCTCAATCTTTGCTTTATCTTCTTCAGTTAAGACTTTTTCTAAGTCTATTAGTATTATTAATCGATTATCTAGCTTCCCAACACCTGTAATGTATCTCCTATCAACACTACTAATAACATCTGGTGTAGGATCTATGTTTTCATCTTCAAGACGTAAAGTTTGAGAAGCTTCATCAACAATAAACCCAATTTGCTTATTTTCTAAGTTTATAACAATAATTCTAGTATTACTATCGACTGTACACTCAGGCAAATTAAACTTCTTTTTTAAATCTACTATAGGAATAACGTTACCCCTAAAATTAATAATTCCGTTAACAAAAACAGGAGCATTTGGAATCTTAACACTTTCTTGGTATGGTACGATTTCTTTTACGTTCATAATATCTATTCCATATTCCTCTTTGCCAAGTTCAAATACAACATATTGCTTCTCTGCCATAATTAAACCCCCTTTTTTAGTTTAATATCATCATTTATTTTATTAAGTTACTTACTTCTACATTTTTCTATAATTTCCTTCTAGTTATTAAAACTTTAAGGTGAATTGATAATTAATTATCCACTATTTCTATGCTATCTAGTTGTTTTCTAAAGCTTTCTCTAAAATTCTTTAAATATTCCTGCCTAAGTTCCTGCTGTTCCTTTTTTTCTTGTTCTGACAATCCTTTATCTTTAGCCTTTCTAGCTAGAAAATTTAGCCTATCTAGTTTCTCCTTTGATAACATAATCTCACTCCCTTATCATTACAATTTTAATCATATTAACTAATATGCCTTGCACGCAAGGCACAATAAGCTCTTAGAGCATACGACACTTGGATTTGAATAATTACTCGATAAGTATAAGTAGATTACCAAAATCTGTGATTTTGTGTTGGTCACTTAGTAGCTTCATCAGAAGCGCTGTATACCTGAGCAGCGAGGGTAATTATTCAAATCCTTACTACCACTTATATAATTTTATTTACAAATACTTGAATAAAAATAGATAGTAAACACAAAACACTTACATGTATTTACTATCTATCACATACTAATTATACATTTATTTTTTTTCCATTGTCAACAACTAGCTTTCCATTCTTAATAACCTTATCAATGTGATTTATTCCAAAATGATATATTATATAACTTAAATTATGAGAATCGAAGATAGCTAAATCTGCTTTTTTACCTATCATGATGCTACCAATTTCATCTTGTCTTCCTACTGAGCATGCACTATTAATAGTAACGGCGGTTATTACTTCTTCTGGAGTCATTTTCATCTTTAATGAGGCTAATGACATTACAAGCTGAATATTTTCCGTAGGACAGCTTCCAGGATTATAGTCTGTTGATAATGCTACAGGAACACCCTCTTCAATCATTTTTCTTGCATTTGCAAACTTGCCAATTCCTAGATTAAAGGAAGTTGCAGGAAGAAGATCAGCAATAACTCCCTTATCTGCCATCATCTTCATACCCTGTTCACTCGCTGCAACTAAATGATCTGCAGATACAGCACCAATCTCAGCAGCTAATTCTGCACCTCCTAAAGGTTCAATTTCATCAGCATGTATTTTAGGCTTCATGCCATATTGTTTTGCTGTATTTAAAATTTTCCTTGTTTGCTCTACTGTAAAAACGCCTTCCTCACAGAACACATCACAAAATTCAGCTAGATTCTCTTTTTGCACCTGTGGCATCATATCATTAATAATTATATCAATAAAATCTTCAACATTTTCCTTATATTCCATAGGAATTGCATGAGCCCCTAAAAAAGTTGAAACTATATCTATAGGATGATTTTCATTAAGAGTTTTAGCAACTCTCAGCTGTTTAAGCTCATTTTCTGTATCTAACCCATACCCACTTTTAGCTTCTATAGTTGTCAAACCTAGTTCTAGCATAGTATCTATGCTTTTTAAAGCTTTGTTAAATAGTTCTTCAAAGCTTGCAGCTTTTGTAGCCCTTACAGTACTATGAATACCTCCTCCAGCTTTCAAAATATCTAAGTATTTTGCTCCTTTTAGCTTCATATCTAATTCATTTTCTCTAGAGCCACCATGAACTAAATGAGTGTGAGGATCTACTAATCCAGGGGTAACAGTTTTACCATCAGCATTAATAATCATAGTATCATCATCTACTACGATTTCAGAGGGTAATTCACCCTGACCTACATATATAATCTTATCTTCTTTAATTGCTACAACACCGTCTTCTATTAAACCTATTTGGCTCATTTCTTTACAGGTTCTAGGTTTATTTTCACCTCTTAAAGTAATTAGTTGAGAAATGTTTTTTATTACTATATCTGCTCTCATCTAATCCTCCTATTCATAAATTCTTTTCTCTAACAACTGATCATGTGAGAAATTTTCAATTTTTAGATAATAATCAGCGCAATCAACTAATGCAGCAGTTGGAACTAGACCAATTATTTCACTACCGATAACATTCACACCATATCTATTTGCTTCTCTCTCTATCATATCAAACACTCTAAATAAAGGTGTTTTTGTATAATCTACCATGTTCATAGAAACTTGTACTATATCTCTTTCTTTCATTTCTATACCTATAGCTTTACAATATCTAAGTCCTCCACTAATATGTCTGACTGCTCTAGCAATTTTATTAGCTATCTCAAGATTATTTGTTGCTAAATTTACATTAAATGCTACTAACGGCATTCTAGCCCCTACAGCTGTAACACCCGATTTTACATTTAGTTCATTTGGTCCAAAATCAGGTATCCACAGTTCTTCTTTCATTTTTTCGTTCATGCCTTCATATTGCCCTTTTCTAACCTTTGCAAGGTTTTGTCTATGAGCTGAAGAAGCAGATTTCTCATATAAGAAAACTGATATATTTAATTCTTCACCTATTCTTTTTCCTATTGCCTTCGACATTTCAACACACTCATCTACTGTTACCTCTGAAATAGGTATAAGTGGAATAACATCAGTTGCTCCCATTCTTGGATGCTCACCAGTATGCTTTGACATATCTATTAATTCTGATGCCTTTTTACAAGCATTGAAGGCTGCTTCCTTAACAGCTTCTGGAGTACCTATAAAAGTAACAACACATCTATTATGATCTTTATCAGGAGCATAGTCTAGCAATTTAGTTCCTTCAACCTTTCTTACCTCATCAACTATTTTCTCAATTACTTCTTTATCTCTACCTTCACTAAAATTTGGAACACATTGAACTATTCTAGCCATTATAATTGCCTCCTTATTTATTATGATTTGTTTTCAGATTATTTATTATTTATTATATCTATTTCTTATCCTCAAATACCTTATCAACAAGACCCTCTACTAACCCTTCTCTAGGAATAAATGGAATAGTAATATGATCCTTACCATTGTTCATCTTGTTATATTCTATAGAAGTTTCAATCGAATTTTCATTTCTAGCCCATGCTCTTCTAGATACTCCACACATAGCATCCCAAGGAATAGAAGATTTAATAATTTCATCTACTCTTTCACTTCCATCAAGAACCAGACCAAACCCACCATTGATAGCTTTACCAATACCTACTCCACCACCATTATGAAGAGCTATTAAACTCATACCTCTAGCAGCATTTCCAGCAAAACAGTGAGTTGCCATATCAGCCATAATATTACTTCCATCCTTAATATTTGCAGTTTCTCTAAATGGCGAGTCTGTTCCACCTGTATCATGATGGTCTCTACCAAGCATTATTGGCCCTACTTCTCCTTTTCTAATCATTTCATTGAACTTAAGTGCAATATCTCTTCTTCCTAAAGCATCTTGATAAAGAATTCTTGCTTGTGTACCAACAACTAATTTATTATCATCAGCATCTTTAATCCAAACGTAATTGTCCCTATCCTGCCCTCTTCTATTTGGATCAATACAATCCATAGCTGCTTTATCAGTCTTTAATAAATCCTCATGCTTTCCACTCAAGCAAACCCATCTAAATGGTCCATAACTATAATCAAATAGCATAGGACCCATTATATCCTCTACATATGATGGGAAAATAAAACCTTCACTTTCATCAACACCATTTTTAGCTATCTCTTTAACTCCAGCATCATATACTGCCTTCATAAAACTGTTACCATAATCAAAGAAATATGTGCCTCTATCAACTAAAGTTTTGATTAATCTGTAATGTTTACGTAATGATTCATCAACAAGCTCAACAAACTTAGCTTTCTTAGTTCTTAATAACTCAGTTCTCTCATCAAATGTCAATCCTTGTGGACAATATCCTCCACCATATGGTACATGACACGATGTCTGATCTGATAATAATTCTATGTGAACGTTTTCTTCTACTGCATATTCTAACAAGTCAATAATATTTCCATGGTATGCTATTGAAAGTGGTTCTTCTTTTTTCATATACTCATCAGCTATTCTAAATGCTTCTTCCGCGCTATCTGTTATTCTGCCTACCCAGCCTTGTTCATGTCTTGTAACTATTCTTGAGTAATCAACTTCTGCAACAATACCTACTCCGTTTGCTATTTCTATAGCCTTAGGCTGTGCTCCGCTCATACCACCTAATCCAGAGCTAACAAATAAATGACCTCTCAAATCTCCATCATCAGCAATACCAAGCTTCATTCTTCCAGCATTTAAAAGAGTATTAAATGTACCATGAACTATACCTTGTGGACCAATATACATCCATCCTCCAGCAGTCATCTGACCATAGTTTGCAACTCCCATTGCTTGAGCATTATGCCAATGCTCTTGATTGTCGAACATACCTATCATCAACGCATTTGTTAGTATAACTCTTGGTGCTTCAGGTCTTGATTTAAATAACCCCATTGGATGTCCCGAAGCAATAACTAGGGTTTGTTCATCTGATAATACTTCCAAATATTCCTTGATTAACCTATACTGCATCCAGTTTTGACAAACCTGACCTGTTTCTCCGTAAGTAACAAGCTCATATGGATATAATGCTATATCAAAGTCTAAGTTATTATCTATCATAACTTGAAATGCTTTACCTTCGATACAATTTCCTTTATATTCATCAATTGCTTTTCCTTTAATACTTCCTTCTGGTCTAAAGCGATATCCGTAAATTCTACCTCTTGTTAATAGCTCATCTAAAAACTCTGGCGCTAACTTTTCATGTAATTCCTCTGGCACATATCTTAAAGCATTTTTAAGTGCTATCTCTGTTTGGTGCTTATTAAGTCTAAACTCTCTCTTTGGTGCTCTTCTAATTCCTTCTTTAAATTTAGGCATTTCAGGTAATTGATTGCTTAACTTAATTGTCATAGCTTGTGAAATATCAAAATTACTTATCATTTAAACTCTCCTTTCTATTTTTTTACATTTTATTTTTATTAATAACGAACATGTTTTGCTTATTCAAACACAAAAAAGTTATGAAAACGCAACACATCTGAATTTGGATTATTATTCGAGTCGTGAATCATATACAGTACTTCTTACCTTTTTTTAATCTAAAGAAGTGCTGTATATCTGAACAGCGAGGATAATAATCCAAATTCTTAGTACCACTTCTCTGATTTACTTATAACAACTCTCCAATTTCCTTTTCAACTGCATCAATAATTTTATTTGAAATAATTAGATCCTCGCATTTATTTATTTCATTATACATAATCTTGTCATCAACAATTTTTTCAGTTGTTTCTCTAACTATACTATATGCGATTTCACTTCCTTTACCAAGCTTTTTCTTTCCTCTTAGATCAATTGCTTGACATGCTGCAAGAAGCTCCATAGCTAAAACCTTTCTAGCATTACCCATTATCTCTCTAGCTTTTCTTGCTCCAATAGTTCCCATAGACACATGATCCTCCTGATTTGCAGATGAAGGAATAGAGTCTACGCTTGATGGATGAGCTAAAACCTTGTTCTCAGATACAAGAGCCGCTGCTGAATATTGTACTATCATAAATCCAGAATTTAGTCCACCCTTCTCAACTAGAAAAGCAGGTAAGTTGCTTAAGGCAGGATTCACTAATCTTTCAAGCCTTCTTTCTGAAACATTTGCAATCTCAGATAAAGCTATTCCTAAGAAATCAAAGCTTAGTGCCATTGGTTGACCATGAAAATTACCACCCGAAATCACTTCCTCGACTTCTTCGAAAATCAACGGATTGTCTGTTGCTGAATTTATCTCAATATTGACCTTCTCTTTCACATAATCTATAGCATCCTTGCTAGCTCCATGAATTTGTGGAATACATCTTAGTGTATATGCATCTTGTACACGTATTTCTCCTTGCTCAGTAGTCATTTCACTTCCCTCAAGGATATTTAAAATATTCTTTGCAGTATTTATTTGACCTTTATGAGGTCTTACTTTATGAACCTTCTCATCAAATGCAGTAACTATACCATTTTGAGCCTCCATAGTTAATGATGCTGTTATGTCAGCCATTTTAGATAGTTTCAATGAATCATAAATAGTTAAAGCCCCAATAGCAGTCATCACTTGAGTTCCGTTAATTAAAGCCAACCCTTCCTTTGATGTAAGCTCGATTGTTTCAATACCAGCTAAATCCATTGCTTCCTTACCGCTCATTCTATTACCTTTATAATAAGCCTCACCTTCACCTAACAAAACTAAAACCATATGTGATAATGGTGCCAAATCACCACTTGCTCCTAGAGAACCCTTTTCTGGAATAACAGGATGAACTCCTTTGTTAATCATCTCAATCAGCTTATTTAGAGTCGATAACCTTATGCCTGAAAACCCTTTTGCTAAAGCATTTGCTCTAAGCAGCATAATTGCTCTAACTATATCTTCATCTAATGGATTTCCTACACCACATGAATGACTTATGATAAGATTTCTTTGAAGTTGTTTTGATTCCTCTTTAGAGATAACTACATCACTGAATTTACCAAAACCTGTCGTGATACCATATACAACGTTTTCCTCGTCAACATACCTATCAACTAGCTTTCTTGCTTTATTCACTTTTTCAATTGCTTCATCAGACAATTCAACATTATAGTTGTTCCTTGCAACATTTATTACATCATCTAAAGTAAGACTATTACCATCAATTATTATTCTAGACACATCATCATCTCCTTTTTCGTATTCATATATTCTATACTTATATAATATATTATTCCCACAAAAAAATCAAAAAGATTGTGTATTTTTCAAGCTTTATCGATGTATTGTTGTAGCATGTTAAAGTATTGAATTGATAGTTTAATAAACCCTTTAGCAAAAAACAAATGATACGACAAAAAAAGGTAAAGTAATAAAAATTAATTTTGATTACTTTACCCCTTTTTCAAGTAAAACTCTTTTATTAAATTTTTTTAATATTTAATACAGATTAATCAAAATACTTTATAAAGCTAGTAAAAAGCTACTACAACTACTATGCTTAATAAAAACAGATATATTCCGATCAGTGCAAAAGCAACTGCATAATACTTAGCCTTTTTAGATCTTTCAAGCAAATTATCATCATCTTGTCTAGTTCCTCTTTTAAAAAATGTCCAAGCTATGCTTCTAAGTGATCCTGCTGTAAGTAAAAACATCATTGAAGAAATAAAAAACCAATCTGTTAAAAACTTAGTTCTTACTTCTATATCCGCTTGATCAAAGCTTGAATAAATAATTATAAAAGTTGCAATAATTGATATCAAAATCATCATTATTAAATGTTTTTTAGTAAATAAAGTATAATCATTTTCTTTAAACTGTTTTCTTGGATTATAATTCATCAAATCACCCTTCTCAACATTTTGTTAATAATTGTATCAATATTGCCTATCTTATTCAATACCTTAATCAAAATTTTAATAATAAAAAGCAGCTACTGCTGCTTTATCTTAGATTTCTATTTATTTGATTATGAACTTCTTCGACAGTTTTTCCAGATGCATCTATCACCATAGTTTTTGTAGTGGTATCGCTCATTCCAATAAAATTATCGTCTTGGCCTGATACTATTATTGCATCACAGTCATTTAAATTTTTTTCACTTTTAAGACTACAAACATCATATCCCTCATCTTTTAGATAATCAGATATATTTCTAAGACCATCTTCAACTGCAATTTTTCTTTTCATAACCTTCACCTCCAAATATATTCACAAAATATTATTCGATATTTAAGAGGTTTTTATACATGTAATTATTATGTCTACTTTATTTCAGCGCAGCTATTTCTTTTTTGTATTCTAAAAGGCAGTATAATAGTACTATCTTCAACATTTTCACCCTTTAAAACTTTGATTATCTTTCTTATGGCAACTGCACCGATGTCATAAAATGGCTCGCTGATAGTTGTTAGCTTAGGACGCAAAAATGAAGCCATGTTTATATCTCCAAAGCCAGCTACCGAAATTTCTTCTGGTACAGCAACATTATTATCATATAGATAATTTACTACACCTATTGCAATATTATCATTGCTACAGAAAATAGCAGTTATTTTTTTATTTGAGTTTAAAATGTCTTTTGTGATATGATATCCGTCAATAATATTTCTTCCTTCCGTAATATAAATATTAGTTTCATGCATATCTTCTATCATAGCATCACGATAACCATTTAATTTCATATTTTCTACAGTAATGTTTTTTAAAGCTACATCCTCTTTTTTCATAACATAAGCTATGTTCTTATGTCCAAGCCCTAATAAATGTTTGGTCATTTCAAACGCACCCTTATAATTATCAATAGAGACAGTATGATAAGTATTATTGTTACAACTTCTGTTCAAATATACAAAAGGTCTATTAAATTCTTTGATTAACTCATCAATTTTATCATTTATGATATCAGAAATTAATATAACGCCTTCAACCTGTTTCATTTTTAGAAGCTGTAAGTATCTACATTCCATTTCCTTATCTCCATATGTACTACATAATAATATATCATAGTC
Organism: Thermohalobacteraceae bacterium; assembly: GCA_030625765.1. GTDB lineage: Bacteria > Bacillota > Clostridia > Tissierellales > VENL01 > DAOUQG01. The sequence continues at coordinate 13,454 of DAOUQG010000008.1, forward strand.
GTACATTTTCCCTATCTCTTCAATTCCTCTAACCATCTCAGCTACATATGAATCCCCAATATCAGTAACTATAACACCAATAATAAACGATTTTTTTGTTACTAAGCTTCTTGCTATTTCATTAGGCTTATATCCTATTTCTTCAATAATTTCTAAAACCTTTTTCCTTACCTCTAGACTAACAGGCTTCGAATTGTTGATTACCCTAGAAACTGTTGATATTGAAACTCCAGCTAATCTTGCAACATCTTTTATTGTTACTGTCATCCTTTCACCACCTTACTTTACTTAGATCCAAATAGCTTACTTAATAATATTATTACTATTATACATAATTATTATAATTATAGCGACTATTAATTAAATAATAGCCGCTATAATATCCCCTATAGTTTTAACTAAATTATAAGAATTATAGTCAAACTCCTTCTCTTTAATAGGAACAGAGATTTGTAAAACTCCTTTAACCTTCCCCTCATGTATTAGAGGTGATACAATCAAAGATTGCCAATTAGGAGTACCAGTGATAACGTCAATGTCTTCTACATCTTCCCAATCTATTAAAAATTCACCTGTTCTGTTTTTTATAACTCTATTTATAATTTTTTCATTATATCTTACCTTATCTATCCAATCCTCCACAAATACCTGTCTTGCATTGATATCTGAAATTTTATTTTGTTCATCTAAGATAAACAAAGCTCCGTATTTTCCTTCGATTATTTCTATTAATCTACCTAAGAAGTTATATATCTTTTCTTTTGTATCCTTCTTTTCCTTAATTAGATCAATAATTTCAACTAATGCAAGAATATTTCTTTGATCTTGTACAGTATTTCCTGTAACTATTCCAGCTAATCTATCTAATCTTTTATTTGAGCTGCTAAAATCACTTCTCCAAATAACAGATTTGTTCCTTCCACTTTCTTTTGCTTCATAAAGAGCCTGATCAGCCTTTTCTATAAGATCTCCCATAAATTGTCCATGTTGCGGATAAACAGATATTCCTAAACTAACTGTCAAAGGATATTCTTCTCCAATTAACTCAGCTTCCTCAATTTTTTTCCTAATCTTCTCAGCGATTTCTTTTCCCTCTAGTTTGTTTGTTTTTGGTAACAAAATTATAAATTCTTCTCCACCATATCTACCGACATAGTCTGAGCTTCTTACATTGTCTAAGATAATTTTGCCAGTATTACTTAGTACTTCATCTCCTTTTCTATGCCCAAATGTATCATTTACAGCTTTAAACTTGTCAATATCAATCATGATAACAGACAAACTATCATCATTAATCTTATTACTATTCAAAATATCTTCAGAAATCATGTCAAAATATTTTCTTGTATATACTCCAGTCATTTTATCTATAGATGAAGATATCTTTAGATGACAATTATCTATGTTAATAAATGCTAAAAATGATAAAGCTTTAATTATCTCATATCTTTTTTCATCAAATCTATTAAATAATCTATCAGAATCTAGATATATACACCCAATAATTTCATCACTGTTTGAAGTAGCATAATTCTTTCTTCTGTCAGTACCAGGATGTAACTCTTGTACTTTCTTAGTCCTAAAAATAGGCATACAAATCAAGGCTTTTACATTATCAGGTAAATACACATCTTTTTTGGCATTACTTTCAAGGTCACTTTTGATTAACAACCCATCTTTTTTTTGTCTTGATCTAGATGCAATCTGATTCACAATTGATAAATTAAAATTATCGGTAGTTGATGTATATATTTTAGGTTTATCGCTATTTTCGTGATATGTATAGATAAATCCTCTATTAGCAAAGGTTTCTCTTACTGCATATTTTAATATTAACTCAAGATTATACTTGTAATTTTCCGTAAAGTGTTTGACTAAATCTACAATATTATGCACATCATCAATTGCATTACTATTGAAATGCTTAAAAGCAACATTAAAAAACTCTTTACTATCAAATAATTGTCTGAACTGTTTTATATCAAAAAGGCTTTCATCTAATATGTTCTTTGAATCATTTTCTTTTTGCGCATTACCACTTATTATATCTTTAATAATCCCAATAATATGAATAATTTTTTTTGTCTTATGCCTTTTAAGATAACATTGCTTCATTTCATCATTTGGAATTTTTTTAGCAGATCTCTGTAATAGATCCATACTTACTATATAATAATACAATGATTGATAGCATTCTTGATTGTTATAAAACCTCTCTCCCAAAAGCTTGTTAACATGTATTTTCAATTCTAGATTCTTGTTGTTTATATTCTCTTCTAACTTCAACAACTCATTTACATCATCATCTTTACTGAAATTCAATGCAATTTTTCGCTTTAAATCTAAATATTCAGATGTACTTATACTAGATATTTCTTCATCCTCTAATAACAATTCTTGAGCGTAGTCCTTTTTCCCAATTAAAGCTATAATTTCAGCGTAATCTAAAAGCATCTTCCTTCTTAAACTAATGAAATTACTTTGTCGATATTGACTTCTCACTTTATTAATTGCTTGCTTACTAAAAGTATTTTCTTTAAGAATTCTTATTAGCTGAATTCTACTTATAGCCTTAAGATATATTCTCTTCTTAGCACTGTTCTCTTTAGCTTTAATACTATATTTTAGTGATTCCTCCCATTTACCAAAAACAAAATAAAATTCTCCTAAAAAATCATAATAATCGTAAACAATTTCACCCTGTGAAGGATTTTTTTCGTATTCTGCTTTTATTAAATGATATTGGAAAAAACATTTATCATATTGACCAAGCCCTAGATATATTCTAGCTAAATTAATGTTTATGACAAACAGCCATCTCTTACCCTCTATCTCTTTAGCAGATCTTTCTGCATCTTTTAAAAATTTTACTGCCTTATCATAATCATCATTATTAATGAATATTTCACCAATATTGTTTAGAAAAACTAATTCATTTTCAAACGAGTTATATTTTTTACATATATCAAGTCCTTTTTCATAATATTCCATTGCTTTTTCATTATTGTCATAGTAATCCCAATAAATTTGCCCAATATTATTTATTGGTTTAGTCGATGAAACAAAATCCCCTGCCTTATGAAAGTACTCAATACTATTTTCAAAGCATCTTCTAGCATCATGATTTTTTTGCGAAAATAATTTAACAATACCAAGCTGATTATAAAAATGTGCTACATGTGTATAGCAATGTTCTTTTTTTGCAATTTCTAGACATTTCTTAATATCTTCAATTATTTCATTAAAATTATTTTTTTGTAAATTAATTACATTGTTTAATCTTGTAGATTCCAAGTACCCTTCAACATAATCGATATCTTTAGCTATTTTCTTTGCTTTTTCAATATGCTTCTCCGCTTTGTTTAAATCAAATTTTTTATAATAAATCTCTCCAATACTGTTGCTAGACATAACTATATATTTTTCATTATCTAAAATAATAGCTCCACTAAGAGCTTCCTTAAAAACTTCTAATGCATTATTGTTAACACCTTGAGCAGAATATAATCTTCCTAAATTAACCAATACTTCTAATTTATTTTCATTAATGGTAGCCTTGAGTAAATCATTAGCTTTCTGCCATAAAGACATAGCTTGAGAGTTTCCAACAAGTCTGTCCATTTTCTTTGCTAAATCAATAGTATACCTTACAGCTTTATCAATTTGTTTCGATGCTGATAGATGATAAACTAATTCATCTATATTTCTTTTCTTTTCCATACAGAAAAGTTTTTCTAATATACTAGCCGCCTTCTTATGTAAATCTTCCCTTTCTTTTCCTCCAATTCTGTGATAAACATATTTTTTTTCCTGAATATTGTAAAAATCATATGTATATTCCCAATCTTCAACCTTTATGTCAATTATCTTCATCTCTTTAAGCTCATTGATAAGCTTATCTAACTTTTCTGTTTCAATATCTATCATATTAATAATAATTGACTTTGATAATGCTACTCTAAACACTGAAATAATTTTCGCTAGTTCATATAATTCTTCCTTTAATAAATCTATGTGATTCTTAATTGCTTCGTCAATATTAGATGGTATATAAATGTTTGAAGATACTTGAGTTTTTAGCTCCCAGTTACCTGTTTTGTCTATAAAAAGTTCATCAGATGCATAAAGGTTTTTAATTATTTCTTCAATATGTCTTAGATTTCCAGCAGTTTCACTCATAATTCGACAAACAAAGTCCATAGAGATATGACATACGCCTAAAATATTTTTTACCATCAAAGTAGTTGAGTTTAAATCGTATCTTAAAAGTTCAATCTTCTTTACTTCTTCATGACTTAACCATTTCTTCACAATTTCAATTATATCAAAGTTATTGTCTAATATCCTCTCATTAAAAGAAAAAACAAATAATAATGGGGAATTTTTTTTATTTGTTATTATATAATTTATTAAATTTATTGTCTCAAGATCACTGTTCTGTAACTCATCAATAATTACATAAGTAGGATTGTTTTTTACAAAATCCACTAAAAAATTTGATATTCTATCATACAATCTCAGTCTTTCTCGATCACCACTTAACATAGATGAAGGCTTAACATCATTTATAACTCTAAGCTCAGGAATAATCTTTACTAATTCACATCCATACTTTTCTATCAATGAATTTTCACAATTATTAATCATTCTTCTTAAAATTTCAATAATAGGTCTTAAAGGACTAGAATTTTCATCACTAATTGTAGTATAGTAAACATCTCTTCCCTTCATTTTAAATCTGAACTTAATCTCTTCTAATAATCTAGTTTTACCAATTCCACTTTCACCTGTAATTGTTACAACTTTTTTATTATATATTCTATTTTCAAACTCATTATCTATTGTAAGAACTTCATTTAGTTCTTTATCTCGTCCAATAATTTCAGTTGTGAAATTTAATTTTTCTCTCTCTAACTTATAATTTGAACTATATTTATTTTGAGATAGCTTATTAATTTCTTCAATAATATTTTTAATATATGTCTCTCTTCTATTCGGTTCTTTAATAGTTAAGCTCTCAATTAAAATTGATATATTATGAATATCATGTATAGATACCTTGTTAATAACTTGCTTGTCCACACTTAAGTATTTATCTAACAAAAACTTCATAATCATTCCAATAGAGTAAATATCAGCATTCTTTTTAGTATCATCATTATTTATAATTACTTCAGGTGCTATAAATGAATGAATTTCTTCTTCATATATATCTCTAATTTTCAATTCATATACAGATGCTAAATCCTTTAATTTTATTACAATTCGACCATTTTCTCTAACAATGTTTATATTGGTAGGGGATATGTACTCATATACTATGCCTCTAAACCGAAAATAATCAACGACATCACAAAGCTGTCTTATAACATCTAAAATATCTTCAAAGCTTAATTCATCATGGCAATCCATCAAAGTGTTCTTATTAATATACTCCTTGATATAGTAAAATTGATTCTTATTAGTATTTTTGTTATCTATAACGCTTACAATGTCAAACTTGCCATTACTTTGCAAGTATTTATATTTAATGTTAGAAAACTTTAAAAAATTGTTACAAAAAAAATCGAATATCTCTTCGTTCTGTGAATTTTTGTCACACAACTTTAACAAGACTTTTTTGTTACCATTCCACAAATCCAAAACTTCATAAATAGTACCTGAAGAATCTTCCCCAAAAAATTCCTCAATTTTGTACCTATTATTAAGAAGTTGCATCTGTAATCACTTCCCTCATATTTCCTTATTATTAATATTAAATTTTCATTTGATTTGAAAATAATATCCCCTATTCATCCTTTTTTTTATCTTCTTCATGCTTCATAGCAAAATAAAGTGTTTCTAAACTTTGTCTAAGAAAATCCTTGTCTTTTTCTTCAAAATTTCTAAGCTTCTCTGCTAAATATAGTCTTCTTTTCTGCAATACTTTTTGCACTAAGTCATGACCTATTTGCTGAACCTGTATTCTAACTACCCTTTTGTCTTTTTCATCCTTTTTTCTAACTACTAATCTATTTTTCTCCATTCTATCTATTAGGTCCGTTATAGTACTACAAGCTAACTTCATTTTATGACTTAATTCACCTATAGTAAGCTCACCGTCGCCAATTAGCTTTTGCAATGCGATAAACTGAGGACTAGTCATATTAAAATCGTTTAAAATTTCTCTACCCTTTTTTCTAATAATATGATCTGTTTTTCTCAAATATTTTTCAATTCCAATTACATTTTCCCCAATTTCAACATTATTCAAATCCAGTACCTCCAGTATTATTAATTATAATTATAATATTATCACTAACTACCATATTTAGTCAATACTACAAGCATTTTTGCAAGTTTTATGTTGTTCATTTTGTTAAATTAAATATTGAGATTTTTTTGTTTTATATGATAATATTATCTAGGAATATTTAAATTTTGTTATCATATTTTTAAAAATAAAGAAGGATTTTTGATCTTAATCCCGAATTATTTTATAGTGGACAATACACAATCATTTTAAAAGGTGGGAGCTACTTTGAAGTTTAAGCATATTAAGTCCAATAAAACTAAATCTTTTTCAGTATTAATTATTCCCCAGTCTAATGAAATAAAACAATTTAAAGTATTTCAATGGATACCTAAACTTTTAACTTTTCTAATCATCATAACTGTATCTTCTTCTAGTTACTTCATTTTAGATTTATTTACTTCTTATAATAAGCTTGAAGATGCTTATTTTGATAAATCTAGAAGAATAGATTTATTATCAGAGATTAATGATAATCAAAAAGAAGAAATAAACTATCTTGAAGCTAGGTTTACAGAATTTGAAGAGCAGCTCATGGCTATATCAGAACTTGAACAAACTGTTATGAACAGAGTAGGCCTTGAACAACAAGAAAATGATGATACTAATACTGATGAAGGTAATAACGGGGAAAAATTATTTACATATGCTGAAACTTCTCTTACATCAGATTCTTTTAGTTTATATCCAGTTTCTAGAAGTGGTTATTTTTCAATGAATTTAGACACTATAGAATTTGATAGTTTAAACAACAGAGAAGAGCAAATTTGTGCTCTTTCTAATATGCTTGAAAAGAGTCAAAAAGAGCTTAATGTTCTTATTAATGATGTTGAGGAAAGATTAGCATATTTAGATGCCAAGCCTAATTTAGAGCCTACCGTTGGAAGAATTACCTCTCCCTTTGGATATAGGAGAAATCCTCTTGGTAGAGGAACAGAGTTTCACTCTGGTATAGACATAGCAAATAATCGCGGAACAAAGATTAAAGCTGCTGGTAGTGGGGTAGTAGTCTTCGCGGGATACAATTCAGGCTATGGCAGACTAATTGTGATTAAGCATGGATATGGATACGAATCTATGTATGGTCATAATAGAAAGCTTTTGGTTAAAGTAGGTGATCATGTAAAAAAAGGACAAATTATAGCGGAAATGGGCAGTACAGGCAGAAGTACAGGACCACATCTTCATTTTGAAATTCGCTATAATAAAAAATCTATTAATCCTAAGACTGTTTTAAATAATAATGATTAAATCCTAAGGAGGTACATATATGTTTAAAAGTGGTACTAATAAGTCAAATAAAATTGATACTTTAATCGGAAAGAACACAAAATTTGAGGGTAAGGTTTCAGCTCAAGGTACTATTAGGCTTGATGGAGAGCTTATAGGTGACATAAATATTGAAGGAAGTGTCATTATTGGAAAAAAAGGTACAGTAAAAGGTAATATTTTATGCAATAATATACTTGTATCTGGAACTATTGAAGGAAACATCGACTGTAAAGAACAATTAAGACTTACAAATTCTGCTAAACTTTATGGAGATATTAAGGTTAAGTCATTTATTGTTGATGAAAGCGCGATTTTTGAAGGTAAATGTGAAATGCAAAAAGTTCATGAAACTAAAAATGAAAAGCAAAAGAATTCAAAAGAAAATATTTCTAAGAATAGTGTAAATAAAGGAGCTTAATGCTCCTTTATTTTATTAATATCCTAAAACTATTAGGAATAACTTCAAAGGTTGCAGGAAATTTCCCTCCATACTCTCCATCAACATCTAAATCAATATCAATACTAGTATTTATATATAACTTTTTTGTTTTGAAATATTCAACATTAGGATGTTTTATATGTTCTCCCTTCAATAGATTAAGAAAAATTGAAATTATATCTTGAATTTCTGATTTCTTAATTACAACTGCATCCAAGTATCCATCTACTATTTCAGCTTTTGGTGCTATTTTCTTAAATCCACCTATGTAGGAGCTATTTGAAATTAAAAATAAAAATATTTCTTCACCTTTAAATGAAAGCTCCTCACATTCAATGTCAGCTTTAAATGCATTAAACATTTGCTTAGGGATTTCTTTTAAACCTTCATAGTAATACGCAAGCCTTCCAAAAACTGTTTTAGCTTCTGAAGGTACTTGGTGAGCTACGTTTGTTAAAAGCCCACATGCTGCAACGTTTACAAAATATTTATTATTCACTTTACCTATATCTACATCTAAAACCTTTTCATTCATAATCATATCACAAAATTCACTAGCATCTTTAGGTAACATTAAGAAGTTTGCAAAATCATTGACAGTTCCAGCTGCTAAAATTGCAACAGGTATTTTTCGACCACCTTTTACTATACCAGTTGCTACTTCATTTACAGTTCCATCTCCTCCACATGCGATTATAATATCCCAGTCCTCTTGACATGTTTTTATTGTTTCATTCATAGCATCATTTTTCTTTTTAGTTGCATATTTACATAAAATACATCCATTGTCTAATAATGTTTTACAAATTATATCTAATCGACGTTGAACTGTTTGAGTACCTGAAGAAGGGTTATAAATAACCTTAACCTTTTTCATTTTAAACCGCCTTTCATATTGAACTATTTAAATCTTAATATAATTTTTCTTATTGAACTTATATCTTGTCTTAGATAATAATAACTAATAATTAATCTGAAAGAATTGAAACTAAGGATTTGGATTATTATCCTTGCTCTAAAAAATATCAAATATTTATATTTTAAGCAATAACTACATTAATTACTATTATTATATAATAGTATTTATACCATGTATAGATAAATTCTCAAAGTTTACTAATTGATCATAACTACGTCTTATAGAATAAAGTATATACATTTTGACTACAATTATTACACATAGAATTACATTTCTCATAAATAATTGATTGTATGTTAGTTTCATTGTTCTTTAAATTAGCTGTTTATAAATCAGCCTTCAAAATAAAAAAGCTAGACATCCTTCTCTACTGCCTAGCAAAATAAAAGATCTCTATAATTTTATTTATACTCATCGAATAAAAAATCTAATACATTTTTTGCTCTATCAGGGTAATTAGTAATTATTCCATTTACTCCCAACTTCGCAATTGCTTTAATATGTTCCTTATTATTTACTGTATAGGTATTTATCTTAATATTTGAATTTTCGCACCCTTCAATAACTTTAGGTGAAATACTATAATAGATTGGATGTATTGCATCTACCCCTAAATATTTTGCATATAACCAAGGATCTACCATACCTGCTACATACAAAATACCTGTCTCAATACCACTATCAAGTTTTCTAATTTTCTTAATACTGTAATGATTGAATGAAGAAATAATCACATTTTTTTCGATATTATTCTTTCTTATAACATCAATAACCTTTTCTTCTAAATTATCGTAACTTATTATTCCGTTTTTAAGTTCAATGTTAAGCAAAATATCATATTCTTTTGTTAGTTCAATTACCTCTTCTAATGTAGGAATTTTTTCATTATGGTACTCCTTACTATACCAGCTTCCCACATCAAGTTGTTTAAGTTCTTTTAATGTTAAGTCTTTTATATATCCCTTACCGTTTGTAGTTCTATCTATCTTCTCATCATGACAGACAACTAAATGTCTATCTTTGCTTAAATGTACATCAAACTCCAAACCATCAGCACCCATCTCAATTGCTTTCCTAAAAGCTATAATTGTATTTTCAGGGGCATATCCTGATGCTCCTCTATGAGCTATTATTAAAACTTTCTTCATTTATGATTCACCTTCATTCCTTTCAAAAATCTAAAGCTTCTATAATACATTATTCAAAATCACTAGACACTTACTTCTATAAGTAGGAGTAGACTCTCCTACCTAAGCGATGGCAAGATACATATTATTGAAATTATAATGATTAAAAGAGAATATATACTAAGTAAGCATATATTCTTATAAAAAGTTCATATATTATATCTTATAGTATGTTTAATATAAGAATAGTTTTCCCATCAATGCAAATGTTGAAAATAATAGATTGTTTAAATATACATTTATTACAATGAAAAATATTGCATACTCATTAAATCCATAATCCTTTCTTTCTTTGCTAAAAATGAAAAGCAATATTCCTGACATTGAATTTATTACTAAAGGTACTATAAGTTGTACAGTACTATTTAATAATATATCTGGCATATATCTAATTACTTGTCCTGTATAGAAAGAACTGTTAAATGTAATGTAATTAATTATCATATATAAAGCTATACTTATTAATGTCTTTACCCTCACATTCTCATATCTTAGTTTCTTAAATATAATATTTAAGAAGATAAAAATCAACAGTGTAATTAGTATTGTTATAAATGATGTGAAAATGAAATATGGTATAGCAATAATTGGTGCTACCAAAGCTTTTATAAATGCTTGTTTATAGTCTGATGCAGTTAATCCTTCATTTAATTCTATAAATTTCTTATTAGTACTGTTTATATTCAACATATATTTTCCTGTTTCTAGGTCTAACCATGATAGATACTGCCCTGCTTCTGTATTTATCATAGTAGGTTCAATAGAATCTTTAAATGAATTGGTCAAAAAAACAGGTTCCGATATAGTGCCATCACTATCGATTTCTGCTTGAAAAACATCCCAGCTTGATGCATACTTGTTTTTCCCATTTCCTGCATATGTAACAAGATACATTTTATCATCATTAGCATGTAAAAAGTATTCATTTCCAAAATAATAACAATAAGGAATATTATCTCCATTAATATCTTCTTTATATTCTTCCTTCATAGAATCTAAATCAACTATTCCTATACTAGCCCAATAATGCATCTCCCCTTGAGCCTCGACTCTGATTCTAAAGATATAATAGATTTTCCCATTTAGTTCTTCTATTTGTACTTTTCCAAAATCAGTTCTAGTTGTCATCTTATCATTTGAAATTGGTTCTGAATCAACTATTTTACCATTTTTAATATTCAATGCTAATATTTCTCTATTCCATGGTCCTGAATTATGTACAATAAATCCATACTCTTCTCCATTGAAACTTTTATATATAACTTGTTTTGTATCCCAATTATTATCTAATGTTATTAGTTCTACAGCTTCATTATCTATCAGCTCATATATAACAATCTCTTCATCATTAAATGATTGTATAATATATCTTCCATTAACTAAATCCACTTTTGCGTTAGGAATATTAGTCATGATTTTTTTTGGATTTGTAAAACCACTTTGTTTTGAGAATGTTGATAAGTATAAGTCTTCATTTTCAACAATAAATAAATTTGTACCTAATAAAAAAATATTATTTTTCTTTTGAACATTATAATGCTCGAAGCGTACTGTATCATTTTTTATTACGTTACCATTTTCTTCAGATAAATAATAATTTATGCTATTATCTTTATTAAAGGTACAGACTAGTAAATTACCATCAATATATTCCATCAAGGGATTCCTTCTTATAGTGTTTTCTCCTAATAAAACTCCCCTTCCCCATTCATCAGTAAATGTCATTGATTGAATAGTTAGATAGTTGTAAAAATGAAATGAAGTAAATAATATTATAACTAAAATAACTGCAGCGACCGTTCCAAACATAAACTTCCTTTTTCTCATATAAATCCCCCTTTAAGTATGATAAATTATTATTGTAAAAATTGGAAATTACTTTTCGATTTCTTATTATTATACCATTTAACTAAAAAAGTTGAAACTATCACAATATTAACAATAGTTAAATATTTTTAATAAATTTGTTTCGAAAACGAAATATCTTTTTGATTTTTTAACATAGCTTAAATGTTATCATTTTAGAAATTATTAACTTTTTTTAATAATTAATATTTGGATATAAAAAGGTTATAAATTTTGAGTGTCGAAATAATTTTAATATGGTAGTATAATATTTGTTTATGATTTTATATGAGTTATTTGATCTTCTAAACAAAGGAGGTAGATCATGAAAAGTTTTAAAACTTTAAAAGAGTTCTTTATTAGAAATAAGTGGAAATATATGCTTGGTATAGTATGGTTACTTATAGTTGACATGATGCAGCTTATTGTTCCTCAAATTTTAAGAAAAGTTACAAATTTGCTTGAAGTAGGAAATATTACAATTAGTGTCCTAATCAAGTATGCAGGATACATAATTATAACAGGATTGTTTATAGCACTAGGAAGATACTTCTGGAGAATGTATATTCAGGTAACATCTTATAAATTAGAATATTACCTACGAAATAAACTGTTTAGACATCTTCAAACTTTATCTACAAATTACTTTAATAGACATAAAACTGGTGATCTCATGGCACACGGAACAGAAGATATTAATAGGATTCGTATGGCGCTTGGACCTGGTATTGTTATGGTAACAGATGCAATATTTATGACTATAACTGCTCTTATAATGATGATTAGAACAACAAACTTAAAGCTAGCGGTTTTAGCTCTAATCCCATTACCCTTCTTATCAATAATTATTGGTAAATCTGGCCAGATGATATTTAAACGCTCAAAGCTTGTTCAAGAAGCTTTTTCAGACCTTTCAAATAAGGCTCAAGAAAATTTCTCAGGAATTAGAGTGGTAAAATCATTCGTACAGGAAGAAAATGAAAAAGAAAAGTTTACAAAAGCTAATCAGCGGAATTTTGATACAAACATGCATTTAGTAAAAATACAAGGACTTTTTGAACCAATAGTACATTTTATTTCAGCTTTAAGCTATCTAATTGTTATTTGGTATGGTGGTACACTTGTTATTAAAGGGAATATTTCTCTTGGCGATTTTGTTGCCTTTATTAGTTATTTAGGATTGCTAGTATGGCCAATGATGGCAATAGGCTTTGTAATCAACATTCTACAAAGAGGTGCTGCATCAATGGAACGTATTAATATTATTTTAGCTGAGAAGCCTGAGATATATGATCATAAAGATATAATAAGCAAGACTGATATTGAAGGTTCAATTGAATATAAAAATGTTTCTTTTAAATACCCTCAAAGTAATGAATATGCTCTTAAAAACGTAAGCTTTTCAGTTCCTAAAGGGTCTACTTTAGGAGTTGTAGGAAGGACAGGAAGTGGTAAGACAACCATAGTAAACTTACTACTTAGACTATTCGAAATAAATGAAGGACAAATTTTAGTTGATGGGATAGATATTTCTAAGATTCCATTGAAAGTATTAAGAGAAAGCATAGGGTATGTCTCCCAAGACAATTTTTTATTTTCTACTACTTTAAAGGAAAATATAGCTTTCGCTTTCGAAACAGATGTAGATGATGAAAGAATTTTTAAAGCAGCAAAAACAACAGAAATTTATGATAATATCATGGAGTTTCCACAACAATTTGAAACACCTTTAGGTGAAAGAGGAGTCACCCTTTCTGGAGGACAAAGACAAAGAACATCTATGGCTAGAGCAATAGTAAAAAATCCTCATATTCTTATCTTAGACGATAGCTTATCAGCAGTTGATACTCAAACAGAAGAAAAAATTCTGTCTAATCTAGAAGAGGTAATGAATGGAAAAACCAATATTTTGATTGCACACAGAATTTCTACTATTAAGAATGCTAGTAAAATTATAGTATTAGACGAAGGAAAAATCATAGAAACAGGAACGCATGAAGAATTATTAGAAATAAATGGACTATATAAAGATATATATGAAAAGCAATTACTTGAAGAAAAAATACATAATGAGTAAAGGGAGGGAGCGAAATGTCAAATATTCATAATGAAGAAACCCTCGGTAAGGCTTATGATTCAAAATTAATGAAACGACTACTTGCATATGCCAAACCGTACTGGTTTTTAATACTAATATCAATTATTCTTGTTATGTTTGTGACATGTACTCAGTTAGCAAGACCGTACTTAGTTAAAATAGCTATAGATGAAAATATTAGCGCACACTTAAATACTATGTACGTGTTCAGTAAAAATGAAGCTCCTGTGAGTGGAATAGAGTTTAATGAAAAAATTTATATCAGAGAAAACAAACTTTCTGATAATCAAAAAGAAATTTATAAAAATTACGAACAAAGTATACTCATAAAAAAGGAGAAAAACTACTATCTTGTAAATGATATTAATGATGCCGCTAAGAAAGACCTTATAAAATCAAATATTACTATTGAAAAAACTAATAATAATTATATGATTAAGTCAAACGGACAAGTATTTAACGCGATTTTATTGACTGATGATGATTATATGAAATTTAAAGAACAGGATATAAATAATCTTTCAAAGCTAGGGATATTTTTTCTTATAATAATTATTTTAGGTTTCATTTTAAACTATCTGCAAGTATATATATTAAATTACACCAGTAAAAAAATAATATTCAACATTAGACAAGAGGTTTTTGCTCATCTTCAGAAGATGTCATTATCATACTTTGATAAAAATCCTGTTGGAAGACTAGTAACAAGAACTGCTAATGATACTGAAAGACTAAACGAAATGTACACAGACGTATTAGTTAATTTATTTAGAGATTTATTTAAACTAGCTGGAATAGTTATCATAATGATTCAATTGAATTTTAAGCTAGCATTGTTAAGCTTTACAGTAATACCTTTTATATTGATTGCATCAGAAATATTTAGAAAACACATAAGAAAAATTTATAGGCTTGTGAGAGTAAAGCTAGCAAAAATCAACTCAACATTAAATGAAAATATTACAGGTATGCAAACTGTTCACATTTTTAAGAAAGAAGATAAAAAGTTTAGAGAATTTGAATCAATTAATAAGGACTATTTTGATACAACTAAGAAACAGGTAAGAATTTTTGCATTATTTAGACCTGCAATCGAAGTTATTCGTTCAACTGGTCTTGCTTTGATAATTTGGTATGGTGGTGGCCGTGTTTTACTTGGAGCTATTGAATTTGGAGTGCTGTATGCATTTATAAGCTACCTACAGGAGTTCTTCCGTCCGATTATGGAACTGACTCAAAAGTACAATATACTACAAGCAGCTATGGCATCATCTGAAAGGATTTTCCTAATTCTCGATACTGAACCAAAGATAAAAACACAAGAAACCCCACTATCTTTATCCAAAATAAAAGGAAAAATAGAATTCAAAAATGTGTGGTTTGCCTATGAAGATGAAAATTGGGTATTAAGAGATGTCAGCTTTACAATTAACCCAGGAGAATCAGTTGCATTTGTTGGAGCTACAGGTGCAGGAAAATCATCAATAATTAATCTTATAAATCGATTCTATGACATTCAAAAGGGTGAAATATTAATTGATGGAAAAAATATCAAAGAAATTGATAAGTATGAGCTTCGAAACCACATAGGTATTGTTTTACAAGATGTTTTCCTTTTTACAGGTAATATCATTGACAATATTAGACTTAATAATAAGGATATTTCAGATGAAAAGGTAAAAGAGGTTTCAAAATACGTGAACGCAGATAGCTTCATCAGCAGGCTGCCAAAAAAATATTATGAACCCGTAATGGAAAGAGGTTCTACTCTATCATCTGGTCAAAAACAATTACTTGCTTTTGCTAGAGCTTTAGTATTTGATCCAGACATATTAGTTTTAGACGAAGCTACTTCAAACATAGATACTGAAACAGAAGTATTGATTCAAGATACACTATTAAAGCTAATCAAGGATAGAACCACTATTGCCATAGCACACAGGCTTTCGACAATACAGCACTCTGATAAAATTATAGTGCTTCATAAAGGAAAAATCAGAGAAATTGGTAATCATCAAGAACTGCTTGATAAAGGTGGAATATATTATGATTTATACAGATTGCAGTATAAAGAAGACTTTAGTCTAAGTAAATCACACTAAAAAAGTGATAGTAGAATTTTAATTATTTGAAAAAGTACAAACTAGAAAAAAGTTTGTATTTTTTCTGATTTTTATGTAGAATTAATGTATTATGTTTTTTATTAAATAATAAACTAGGAGTGAAATCTTTTATGCACGATTTTCATGTTCACAGTAGTTTCTCAGGTGATTGCAAACATTCTATGGAAAATATGGTGAAGGGTGCTCTCAAAATAGGAGCTAAATCAATTGCCTTTACTGATCATATTGATTATGAGTATGGAAATCCTGATATTAATTTTGTTTTTGATATCAAGGATTATTTAAAGGATATTACAAAAATTAGGAATAAACATAGTCATGATTTACAGATTTTAAGTGGCTTAGAGATATGTATGCAGCCTAAGGTATGTGAAAAAAACAAAATATTAGTTTCTGATTATAACTTTGACTTTATAATTATGTCTACACATGTTGTAAAAGGATTAGATCTTCATGAAGGAGATTTTTTTGAAAACAAAAAAGTGCTAGATGCTTATGAAGAGTATTATAACGAAATTCTTAATAACCTTGATAGTTTTAATAATTTTGATGTTGTAGGACATCTAAATCTGATTGACCGATATTCAAAGTACATGAATGGTACTATTAGTCTAGCTGATTATAGAGATCTATTAATTCAAGTGCTTGAAAAGATTATTTCTTTAGGTAAAGGTATTGAGATAAATACATCTGGAATTAGGTATGGGATTAATTCTTTCCTACCTAATATTGAAATACTGAAGCTCTATAAGCACTTAGGGGGGGAAATAATAACTATAGGTTCTGATGCTCATACACCTACAGATATTTGTTCTAATTACGAGGATGCCAAAATATTATTAAAAGATTTGGGATATAAATATATCAGTTTCTTTAAAGAAAGAAAGAGTAGATTCATAAAAATAGAGTAAGGGTTTATCTCCTTACTCTTTTTATTGTAACTCTCTTATCTTTGTTACATACGTCACATTGAAATAAATGTACACATTTATCATACGATGCTCCGTCTACTTGCTGAGTAATATCGTTTGATAAATATGGACTATAATTGTCTAAGTAATTTACCAATGCTCCTGCATCAGTCATGTCACTTCCGCATTCTTCACATACTACATGATATTCTATCAATCCATTACAAAGTGGACAAATCAAATCCATTTATGTATGCATCCTTTCAATTAGTCTTCTATGTTAATCCTTATTATTAACTTAATAATATTAGTTTAAAACTAGGTTACCCAGTGAGAATATATATATGTATCAGTTTTTGATAAATATAAAATTAGGATAAATTGTTCTATTTCAAAATAGTTATTTCAATTCTTCTATTCTTACTTCTTCCATCT
>DAOUQG010000144.1 GCA_030625765.1 Thermohalobacteraceae bacterium
AGATGAATTGTTTCCAACTATGTCGCTAGTTCTTTCTGTTCTTAACTCTCACAACTGAATGTGCCTCAAGTCGTTACCTTCGTATCCGTTTTTCTTAAGGAAGGTTACCATGGGTTCATCCATACAGATGCCTATGCTGGATATAATAAGATTCAGGGTGTAACACGTTGCTTCTGTTGGGCGCATCTACGAAGAAAATTTGTTGATGCACTTCCAAAAGACTTGAAAAGTACAAAAGCAACCATTCCTAGTCAGGGGATCGACTTTTGTAATCAGCTTTTTGAGATAGAAAAGCAACTGGAAGGGCTTACTGCTATGGAGCGAAAAACACAGCGTCTAAAACAGTCAAAACCTGTTTTAGAGGCTTTCTGGTCATGGGCAGAATCCACACTAAATAGCGGAGCAATCTTACCAAAAGGAAAGTTGATAACAGCTCTAAAATATGCAATGAACCACAAAGAAGGATTCATGAATTGTCTACTAGATGGTAATTGTCAGATATCCAATAATCTAGCTGAGAATAGTATACGACCCTTCACTATAGGACGGAAGAACTGGTTATTTAGTGGAAGTCCAAGAGGAGCAAAGACTAGTGCTACCATCTATAGCATTATAGAAACAGCAAAAGTCAACAATATTACGCCATATAAATATTTACATTATATATTTAGCCAACTGCCAGGTGTTCAGTTTGGAGTACACCCAGAATTATTAGAAGACTATCTTCCATGGAGCGAAGAAGTTCAACAGCTCTGTAGATAAGCAGACTTGAATATGTAAGTTTGCTTTTTTTAAAGGCTTTATACACCTAGTAGTTAGACGCATACGGTATAATTAGTTTACCCACTCATATTATTACATTTATCTTAACTTTGTGTACCTTAATTTTAAAAATAAAAATAAAAAGACATAACATTCTATTTTCTGAAAATATAAATAAAGTAGACTGTTTTCAGTCTACTTATTTATATACTCCTCTATAATTCTCAGGTAATAATTCTGCTATTTTCTTCATCATATATTTTGTGGCAAAATCTTCATATTCTTTTTTATCTTGCTCTTTTGCTCTCTTGGGAAATTCAAATTGTTTTCCAATGTTGATATTAACATCTGCATAATTAAAGGTTTCAGCACTCATATCTCCTTCTTTATTTATAGATAACAGTTTTTCTGTCCCATATAATCCAATAGGTACAATAGGAGCTCCTGTCATTCTTGCTATAAGAAGAATTCCTTTCTTTGCTTCTATCAAACTACCAACTCTACTTCTAGTTCCTTCTGGGAAAATCAATAAACTTTCCCCTTGCTTAACAAGCTTAATAATTTTCTTAAGACCCTCTTTATCAGCAGTATTAGGTTTTATATTTGTAGTCTTTATTACATTAACCCCTATACTTGTAACAGCATTATTTGACAGCTTTACACCTGCTACAAAAGTTGGATCAATCTCTTTTAAAGCCTTGTCTAAAACTAATCCATCAGAATTGCTTAAATGATTACATATAAAAATAGTTGGTGTTTTTATTCCCTTTAAGTTTTCACTTCCCTCTATGTTTATATTGGCATATTTTTTTAGGTATTTATCAACAACTTTTTTAGATATGTATGTGACAAATTTATCCGGTAAAATATTTATAATTTTTGCCGTTGTAGTGGATATCATTTGCTTACTCCTCTCGAATGTTTCTATACTAGAAATTATATATTGCAAAATAAGCTGATACTACTGATAATTTTGACCCCTTTGTTAAATTCTCTTTTAAAACATCTCCAACTTTACCAAGTGCTTTATTATCCAATATTCTTGGTTGCTCCATGGTATCCCCCCTAGTAACTGTATTTGCACTAAACTTATAATCATTATATAAATCTGAAAGCTCACCTTCAGTAATAAGCTTGTTATCAATTAAATACTTTACTATTGATTCTTTTGTCTTTCCGTTCTCAAATTTCCTTTTTTGCTCATCAGAAATCCCTGCATAATTTAACAATTTAGTCTTTGGTATATACCTCGATAATTGGCTCAGTTTTGTCAAAATACCCCTCCTATCTATAAATTAGTTCTTATTAATTAATATCAATATAGCATTAAGTGTATAGCTCATTCAATCAACGTCCCGAAAAAGCCTCTATAAGTCATTTTTATAGTATCATAATTTTCTATATTTGGGTAGTAAAACAAACTTGTAATCCCATATATTATCTTCAATAACCTTCTTCTTCTAATATCCATATCGGAATATCCTGTATCCCTAGCTCCGTAACTATTTTAGTCTCTTCATATAGAAAAGGCTCCCTTATTAAACTTAATGTATAGTTAACAACATTTTCTTTATATCGTACATATGTCTCTCCTAAAATAATAGGGACAGCTAAGTTTAAACTATGCTAATCCCTAAACTTTAATACTTTTATATACTGGTGTAACCGGGTGCAACAATGGTGCAATATGCATTGTTTTATATTATATCTAATTTATCTAATTATACTAGTTCTTTGCTAACACACCTATATAACTTACAGCATTACATTAAATTATACTAGATTTATAATCTATAACAGATTTAATGTGTAAATAAAATATCAATAAGAGCATATCCACTACACCCCACTCTAGGTTGTAGTGGTTTTTTTCACAAAGCTGTATGTCAAACGAAACGTCCCCTCGTCATAAGCACAAGCAAAACCGCTGCACTCTAGTACTTCACTAGATTGTAGCGGCCTTCTTATTTTTTATAATATTGTTTATGACAGATAGAACCGTCACCAGTGTCATAAACACTTTATGCTTTTAACTCAGAAATTGTAAACAACAGAGCTTCGTCATATTGTATATTGTTCATACTCCTTGAAGCAACTAAATCTATCCCTGTTTCTAAAATATTCTCAACTATAACTTCTCCAACTTTCACAGGTGCTTCAACTTCTACCTCATTAATTATCTTAATACACTCAAAAATCAAATTCTTTGGAATTGAACCATTTGTTTTTACTGGAATTCTTGGTAAAATTCCATTCTTTATTTTTACAGAAGATGTTATTACTCTCACTGGATTTGTTAATTCCTTAATTCCATAATCGTGTCCCCTCTTACATTTATTGCCGCTAACTTTATACCCCAACTCACATTTTTCATCCTTTTCTACAGTCAAACGGCATCCCATTGGACAAACAATACAAACTAAATCTTTTTTTCCCATTTTTATACCTCCTCAATAGAAACTGATAGCTCAGTTATTTCCTTTCCACTCAAAAGGTCAGAATCTATTTTTATAATTTCCATTTCTGCTGGTAATAAATGCTTTTTCTTTATCTCCTTCATAGTAACTCCATCTGCTTTAACTACCATTTTCACATCTTTGTAGACATTTCTAACTCTCATAAGTAGATCAATCTTACCCTCTAGGTTTTCAACTCCTATTTTATGCGGCACTATATAACTTATACCATTACCCGCTTTATTAGTAATAACTGGTCCATCTTTCTTCAATTCATTTTTTACATACTTAGCTGCACTTTTTCCAGCTTTTCTACTTTCTTCGGTAACAAAATCTACTAAATCATGTACATGAACAACATTTCCACATGCAAAAACACCATCGATACTTGTTTCCATTGATTCGTTTACTATTGGACCACTAGTATTTCTATCAATCTGAATTCCAGCTTTTACGGAAAGTTCATTTTCTGGTATTAAACCTATTGAAAAGAGTACTGTATCACATTCATAAAATTCTTCTGTTCCAGGTATAGGCCTTTTCTTGCTATCAAGTTTTGCTATATAAACACCTTCGACTCTATCCTTACCTACTATTTTTACTATGTTATGAGATAATAAAAGCGGTATATTATAATCTTCTAAACATTGGACTACATTACGTGTCAATCCCCCAGCATAAGGACTTCTAGCTGTAACCGCTAGAACCTTTGCGCCTTCAAGAGTAAGCCTTCTAGCCATTATAAGTCCTATATCGCCTGAACCAATTATTACCACTTTCTTACCTACCATATATCCTTCCATATTTATAAATCTTTGTGCTGTTCCTGCAGAGAAAACCCCAGCTGGTCGTGTTCCTGCAACGTTTACAGCTCCTCTAGTTCTCTCTCTACATCCCATAGCTAAGATTATAGCTCTTGCCTGTATATTCACAAAACCATCTACAGTGTTAATTGCACTTACTACTTTATCCTTTGATATATCTATTACCATTGTATCTAATTTATACTCAATGCCTTGTTCCTTCAATTGATCTATAAATCTCTCTGCATACTCTGGTCCTGTTAATTCTTCTTTAAATTCATGCAGTCCAAATCCATTATGAATGCATTGCTGTAAAATTCCACCTAATTCTCTATCTCTTTCAATAACTAGTATATTATCTGCTCCATTCTTTTTTGCTTCTACAGCAGCCGCCAAACCTGCTGGGCCTCCACCTATAACTACAATATCATACTTTAACACAGTATCACCTCCACTCAATTATTCATTAACAGTTACTACTTGTTCATTAACTTCGTTATATACTGAATTATCCTTTGTTTTACCTGTTATAATCTTGGAATTCTTTTCGCTCTTAACTACCTCTGATATATCAATACCTAATTCTCTAGCTATAATCTCCATAACTCGAGGTCCGCAAAATCCACCTTGACATCTACCCATACCAGGTCTTGTTCTTCTCTTTACTCCATCTACAGTTGTAGCTCCAGCTTTTCTGTGTATTATGTCTACTATCTCACCTTCAGTTATATTTTCACATCTACAAATTATTCTTCCATATCTAGGATCTTTTTTAATTAACTCTGCCTTTTCTTCATTACTTAACTCTTCAAATCTAATAACTTTTCTTCTTATTGGATTAAAGTCATCTTTTTTATTAAGCTTTCCTGCTATTCCTTTAAGTATTTCAACAACATATTCAGCTATTGCAGGAGAAGCTGATAATCCAGGAGATTTTATCCCAGCAACATTAACAAAACCTTTTGCTTCCTTTGATTCTTCTATTATAAAGTCTCCGCCTGTTGGTTCAGCTCTTAATCCAGCAAAAGATGTAATAACCTCACGGTATGGAATTTTTTTGCATGATTTTTCTGCTGACTGTCTTACAAAAGACATTCTATCTGAAGTTGTTTCAACATCCTCTTTGTTTTCTATATCTTCAGAATCTGGTCCAACCAAAAGATTGCCATGAACAGTAGGTGTAATCAATACACCTTTTCCCATCTTTGTAGGGCATTGGAAAATAACTGAATTAACAGTATTTCCAGCGCTTTTATCTAATAAATAATATTGTCCTTTTCTAGGTGTAATCTTAAAAGTTGGTGCTGATACCATATTATGAATTTTGTCAGCATAAACACCTGCACAATTCACTATATATTTAGCTTCAATATCTCCATCTGAAGTAGATATTTTATATCCACCCTCTACTTTACTAATATCTATAACCTCTGCATTTATTTTTAATTCAACACCATTCTCCATGGCATTTTCAGCTGATGCTATAGCAAGTTCCCAAGGATTAACGATACCAGCTGTAGGTGCATATAAAGCTCCTACTATTTCTTCACTTAAATTAGGCTCCATTTCACTAACTTTTTCACCATCAATTACTTCTAAATTAGGTATTCCCAGTTTTTGCCCATTATCATAAAGTTCTTTAATAGTTTCCATTTCTTCATCACTGAAAGCAATTACTAAAGATCCAATTCTTTTAAATGGTACATCTAATTCATTACACAGCTTATCAAACATAGGATTTCCTAAAGCATTAAATTTACCTTTATTTGTTCCAAATGCTGCATCATATCCTGAATGAATAATTGCACTATTAGCCTTAGTAGTACCATTTGATACGTCATTGTCCTTTTCTAAAATAATAGTCTTTAATTCATATCTGGATAATTCTCTTGCGATTAATGTGCCTGATACACCAGCACCTATAATAGCAACATCATACATTTGCACTCCTCCTAATTTACCTTTTATTTAAATTGTATAGTTGAACTAAGGGTTTTAAAAAATAAAAAAAACCATGCTAACTGAACCTATCATTCCATAGGTTCTTAGCATGGCTCTCCTTTTCTCAAGCTATCATTATTTAATTATATATTACATTATATCACAATACATACCAATTAGTAAATACCTTGCTTTAAATATTTATTCTTCTTCCCAATCACGTGCTCTATCAACGGCTTTTTTCCACCCTGCATATAATTTTTCTTTTTCTTCTTTCTCCATTTCAGGATCAAAGGTTCTATTTACAGCCCACTTTCCAGAAATTTCATCCTTGCTTTTCCAGAATCCAACTGCTAATCCTGCAAGATAAGCTGCTCCTAAAGCTGTAGTTTCTGTTACTTCTGGTCTATGAACCGAAACTCCAAGAATATTTGACTGGAATTGCATTAAAAAATTGTTTGCTACCGCACCACCATCAACCTTCAATGCTTGAAGTTCTATACCCGAATCCTCTTGCATTGCTTCAAGAACATCTCTAGTCTGATAAGCTATGGATTCTAAAGTAGCCCTTACGATATGATTTCTATTAGTTCCACGCGTTAATCCTACAATTATTCCTCTGGCATACATATCCCAATAAGGAGCTCCCAACCCTACAAATGCAGGTACTAAGTATACTCCATTTGTATCCTTAATCTTTGATGCAAAATACTCGCTATCTGCAGCATCATTTATTAATCTTAACTCATCTCGCAACCATTGAATCGAAGCTCCACCCATAAATATACTTCCTTCAAGAGCATATTCTACTTTATTGTCTACTCCCCAAGCGATTGTAGTAAGTAAACCATTTTTTGATCTGATCATCTCTTCTCCAGTATTCATGAGCATAAAGCAACCCGTTCCGTAGGTGTTCTTGGCCATACCTGGTTCAAAGCAAGCTTGACCAAACAGAGCTGCTTGTTGATCTCCGGCAGCTCCCGCTATTGGAATTTTTGCCCCTCCAAATGTTTTTTCATCTGTATAACCATAAACTTCACTTGATGGCTTAACCTCAGGAAGCATTGATATAGGTATTTCCAATTCCTTTAAAATCTTTTCATCCCATTTAAGCTCTTTGATGTTATATAGCATAGTCCTTGATGCATTTGAGTAATCGGTAACATGAATAGCTCCTCTAGTTAGATTCCATATTAACCAAGTATCTATATTTCCAAAAAGTAGTTCTCCATTTTCAGCCTTTTCTCTAGCACCTTTTACATTGTCAAGTATCCACTTGATTTTTGTACCTGAAAAATATGCATCAACAACTAACCCTGTGTTATCTCTTATATATTCTTCAAGGCCTCTTTCTTTTAAATCATCACAAATACTAGAAGTTCTTCTACATTGCCAAACAATAGCATTATATAGAGGTTTACCAGTATTTTTATCCCAAACTACAGTAGTTTCTCTTTGATTAGTAATACCTATAGCCGCAATTTCATCCGGTCTTATACCTGTAGTCTCGAGTACTTCTCTAGCAACACCACTTTGAGTTCCCCAAATTTCCATAGGATCATGCTCCACCCAACCAGCTTTTGGATATATTTGCCTAAATTCTTTTTGGGCAGTACTAACTAATTTTCCGTCTTTATCAAACAAAATTGCTCTTGAACTTGTAGTACCTTGGTCTAGTGACATAATATATTTCTTTTCCATTACCGTCCCTCCTTATTTTATTATTCTATAACATTTCTTTGAATTAGAAAAGATTGTATTTTCTTATCCTTTATATAAAGCCATATATATGAAATTAGGTAATGGAATATTGACAATTTATTCACTAATTCAAATCAAAACTTTGATAGGGATTACTCCTTTCTTCGATTTTACTTGAATAAACCGAAATGGAATAACCCCTATTTTTCAAAGCTGTTTAGAAAATTTAAGCTCTTTTCTCTCAAAATCAATATTTATTTTGAATTGTTAATATAGAAATTTCTCTATATCATTTCTCCAGTACTTAACCAATTAACTCTTTCAT
>DAOUQG010000107.1 GCA_030625765.1 Thermohalobacteraceae bacterium
TGATGAAGAAACTAAGTGACTTACAACTGATGAAGAAACTAAGTGATAAACACCAAATCAAGATTTGGGTTTCCTACTTAAAATCGAGGATTTGTGTAACCTACTTATACTTATCGGATAATAATACAAATTCAAGTGTCTAATTGGTTTAATAACTTTTTGTGTTTAAGCGTACGAAAATATGGTGGTTAATTTGAACAAATGAGCTCTATATTTAATCATTGTGTTCATATGTCATAATAGATGTTATCATAAATGATAAACTATTAAAATATAATATTTTTTTAAAAATTCTGAAAAATAGAAGGAAAATATTAGAATATATGGAATAGATAAAGTACATACATATATTGAACTAGAGAGAAGGGAAAAAATGTTATCAAAAGTCAAAACTTGTGTACTTCAGGGATTAAATGGATATATTGTAGAAGTAGAAACAGATATTACAAATGGATTACCATGCTTGAATATTGTAGGTCTTCCTGATATTTCAATTAGAGAAGCAAAAGAGCGTGTTAGATCAGCAATAAAAAATAGTGGTTTTGAATTTCCATTAAGAAGAATAACAATTAACTTAGCACCAGCAAATTTAAGGAAAGAAGGTTCACAGCTAGATTTATCTATTGCTGTTGGAATACTATCTGCAACATCAATTATTGAGTCACAAAATCTTGATAATATTGCTTTCGCAGGTGAATTATCATTAGATGGTAATCTTAATAAGATTGAAGGTGCTCTTCCGATAACAATTTCATTAAAAGAAATGTCAATTGAGAAGGTTATTGTACCTTATGATAACAAGGATGAATGTAGTGTTGTTGAGGGAGTTGAAATAATTCCAATTAAAACCTTAAAAGAATTAGTAATGTATCTTAACAATGAAATAATAATCGCACCATACAAAACTAATATTACAGATATTTTTGAAGCTGTTTGTGATGATTGTGAAGATTTTAAGGAAGTTAAAGGACAACATGCATTAAAAAGAGCTATGGAGGTAGCAGCAGCGGGAGGACACAATATATTAATTGTTGGACCACCTGGCTCAGGCAAGACAATGGTTGCTCGTAGGCTTCCTTCGATTTTGCCTAAGCTTACTTTTGAAGAATCTTTAGAAATAACAAAGATATATAGTGTTGTAGGGTTATTAAAAAATAACACTCTTGTTAATAAAAGACCGTTTAGGGCGCCGCATCACACTGCTTCGTCAGTGTCATTAATTGGTGGGGGAAGAATACCTAAGCCAGGAGAAGTATCTTTAGCTCATTATGGTGTACTCTTTTTAGATGAGCTTCCTGAGTTTAAAAAGGAAGCAATAGAGGTTTTGAGACAGCCTATGGAGGATGGCGAGGTAAATATTTCAAGAATTAATGCATCGTTATCTTATCCCGCAAAGTTTATGCTAGTAGCCAGCATGAATCCTTGTCCATGTGGCTATTTTGGGGATCCTTTACATGAATGTACATGTAGCCAAAGAAATATTGATAGATATTTAGGAAAAGTTAGTGGACCTTTATTAGACAGAATGGATATTCATATGGAAGTTACCCCAGTAAAATATAAGGAGCTTCAAAATACAGACATTAAGGAGGAATCATCTAAAAATATTCGAGATAGGGTAGATGCAGCTAGAAAAATACAGCTAGAAAGATATAGTAAAGAAAAAATTTTTTCAAATTCTCAACTATCTTCAAAATTAATTGGTAAGTACTGTAAAATCGACAAAGAAGGAGAAATTTTGTTGAAGGAGGCATTCAAATCATTAGGATTCAGTGCTAGAGCATACAATAAGATTTTAAAGGTTTCTAGAACAATAGCAGATTTAGATGGAAAAGAGATGATTGAAAGCTATCATTTAGCTGAAGCTATACAATATAGAAGCTTAGACAGGAAATTTTGGAAGTAAATAATAATATATATAGGAAGTAGGCAATAATATGAATAATAGAGAAACTTTAATTTGGCTAAATACTATTAAAGGAATAGGCAGTAAAACAATTGATAATCTTGAAAAATTCTTTGGAGATATAAGCATAATATGGGACATTTCAAATAGTGAGATTAATAGATTACCTTTTATCAAAGATATTCAAAAAAATAGGATAATAAAAAGTAGAAATGAAGAGTATTATAATAATCAAATACAAAGAATTAATGAATTAGGGATAAAAGTAATTACCTCATATGATGAAGAATACCCTGAAAGGCTGAAGAATATATATAATTATCCTAAAGTCATGTATATAAACGGCACCTTGAAAAAAGAAGATGATATCTCTATAGCTATTGTTGGCTCAAGAAAGGCCACAGCTTATGGTAGATGGGCTGCTGAAAAATTTGCTTGTGAATTAGCAAGGCTTGGAATTACAGTCATAAGTGGAATGGCTAGAGGAATAGATACAATGGCTCATAGAGGCGCTTTGGAAGAAAAAGGAAGAACATTAGCGGTGTTAGGTTCTGGTATTGATGTAATCTATCCAAAATCAAATAGACAGCTTTATAAAGATATATGTGAAACTGGTGCAGTAATATCTGAGTTTCCGATTGGAACTCAACCACTGCCACAAAATTTTCCTCAAAGAAATAGGATAATTAGTGGATTGGCACTAGGTATTATAGTCATCGAGGCTGGACTTAAAAGTGGATCTTTAATAACTGCTGAGCATGCAATCGAACAAGGAAAAGAAGTGTTTGCTCTTCCTGGTAATATCAATAGCATTTATAGTAAAGGAACAAATTTACTTATCAAGGATGGAGCTAAAATTCTAATGGATATTGATGATATTTTAGAGGAAATAATGGAGTTAAAGGATAAGTGTTCTTATAATCAGAAAAGAAAGATTAATGATATTAACCTTAGTTCTGATGAACTTGAGATTGTTAAATGCATTAGTGAAAAACCTACGCATTGTGATATGATAACTTATCATACTGGTATCAATATCTCTAAGGTTACAAGTATACTTACAATTTTAGAGATGAAAGGTATCATTAAACAGCTACCGGGAAAAATTTTTACTATTTGTTAAGATGTAAACATAGACGTGATATAATGTTTTTGATATAATAACAGACATTATGAGATTTGGAGGTGTATGGTTTGGCAAAATCCTTAGTAATAGTTGAGTCACCTGCAAAAGCTAAAACAATTGGAAAGTTTTTAGGGAGAAATTATAAGGTGAAAGCTTCAGTTGGACATATAAGAGATTTGCCTAAGAGCAAATTAGGAATAGATATTGAAAACAATTTTGAGCCACAATACATTACTATTAGAGGTAAAGGTCCAGTGTTAAGTGAACTAAGAAAAGAAGCTCAAAAAGCTGATAAAGTTTTTTTAGCTACTGACCCTGATAGAGAAGGGGAAGCTATTTCATGGCATTTAGCACATATTTTAAAATTAAAAGAATCTGATAAAAATAGAATAGAATTTAATGAGATAACTAAAAGTGCAATAAGTAAGGCAATAAAAAAACCTAGACAAATTGATAAGAATTTAGTTGATGCTCAGCAAGCAAGGAGAATTCTAGATAGGCTGGTAGGGTATAAGATAAGTCCTTTACTATGGAGAAATATAAGAAGAGGTTTGAGTGCAGGTAGAGTACAATCTGTCGCTACTAAGCTAATATGTGATAGAGAGACTGAGATAGAAAATTTCAAACCAGAAGAGTATTGGACACTGGATGTAATTTTTTCAAAAGAAGATAATCAATTTGAAGCTTCATTTTATGGAAAAAAGGAAGGAAACAAAGAAAACAAAATTAAGCTTAATAATAATGAGCAGGTTGATGAAGTAATAAGTAAAATAAAAGAAAATGATTTTGTTGTTTATGAAGTGAAGAGAGGAAATAAAAAGAGGAATCCTTATCCTCCATATACTACCAGTAGTTTACAACAGGATGCTTCAAAAAGGATTGGGTTTACTACTAAGAAAACTATGAGGATTGCTCAGCAGCTTTATGAAGGTATTGATATTAAAGGTGAAGGAACTGTAGGACTTATAACTTATATAAGAACAGATTCTGTTAGGCTTTCAAGCGAAGCAATAGATAGTACAAATGAGTTTATTATGAATAAATTTGGAAAAGAATATACTTCAGGAGGGAGACAGTATAAAAAGGGTAAGAATAAGAGTGCTCAAGATGCACATGAAGCAATAAGACCAACATCGGTTATAAAAACTCCTGAATCTATTAAAGATTCATTATCTAGAGATCAATATAAGCTATATTCACTTATTTGGAAACGTTTTGTTGCAAGCCAAATGAAGGAAGCCTTGTATGAGACCTTGTCAGTTAAAATAAACTCAGGAGATTTTATTTTCAAGTCAAGTGGATCTAAAATAATTTTTGATGGCTTCATGAAGGTTTATAATATTAGCAATAATGATAAAGATATCAAAATTCCAGATGTTAACAAGGGAGAAATAGTAAAATTAATCGACTCAAAACCACAGCAGCATTTTACTCAACCTCCTGCAAGATATTCAGAGGCTTCTTTAGTAAAAACTCTTGAAGAATTAGGAATCGGAAGACCAAGTACATATGCTCCAACTATTAGTACTATTTTAAGTAGAGGATATGTTATTATAGAAAATAAAAGTTTCAAGCCTACTGAACTAGGTATCATTGTAACGGAATTATTGAAGAAATATTTTCGAAATATTGTTAATGAAGAGTTTACAGCTGATATGGAGGAGAAGCTTGATAAGATTGAAGATTCAAATGTTGATTGGAAAAATATTATTAGAGATTTTTATGAGGATTTTAGTAAAGTTTTAGAAGTAGCTGAAAAGGAAATAAGCAAAATAGAAATAAAAGATGAAGAAACAGATGTTATATGTGAGAAATGTGGTAGAAATATGGTTATTAAACACGGAAGATATGGAAAATTTTTAGCATGTCCTGGATATCCAGAATGTAAAAATGCAAAACCAATAACACAAGAAGTAGGAGTAAAATGCCCAGACTGTGGTGGAGATATTATAGAGAGAAGATCTAAAAAGGGAAGAAAATTTTTCGGATGTAGTAATTACCCAGAATGTAAATTTGTATCATGGGATAAGCCTATTGATGAAAAATGTCCAGAATGCAACAGCTTATTATCAGAAAAAACTACTAAGCAGGGTACAACTATAAAATGTACTAATAGTGAATGTAAATATAAAATAAAAAAAGAAAAACAAATTAAAGAATAAAGGCTTTAACGTGTTAGATATTGTTGGGGAGTGGTTTTTATGCTTAGAGGCACTACTATTATTGCAGTTAAAAGAGAAGATAAGGTTGCTATGGCAGGAGATGGTCAAGTAACATTTGGACAGAATACAATTATGAAGCATTCAGCAAGAAAGATTAGAAAATTATATGAAGGAAAGGTTTTAATTGGTTTTGCTGGTTCTGTTGCAGATGCATTTACACTTTCTGAAAAATTGGAAGAAAAGCTTGAACAGTATGGGGGCAATTTAAAGAGAGCAGCTGTTGAATTAGCAAAGGATTGGAGAAGGGATAAAGTTTTAAGAAAACTGGAAGCTATGTTGATTGCATGTGATAAACATGATTTATTTGTTATTTCCGGAAATGGTGATGTAATAGAGCCTGATGATGGAATAGTTGCTATTGGCTCTGGTGGAAACTATGCATTGTCTGCTGGAAAGGCTTTAATTAAACATTCTAATTTAGATATAAAAGACATTGCAAAAGAATCTTTATTAATAGCAGCATCTATTTGTGTTTTTACAAATAATAACATAATTGTTGAAGAAATATAAGGAGGAATGTTGCATATGAATGAGCTAACTCCAATACAAATAGTTAAGCAATTAGATAAATATATAATTGGACAAAATAGAGCTAAAAAGTCTGTTGCAATTGCTCTTAGGAATAGATATAGAAGGAATCTTTTAGATGATGAATTTCAGGAAGAAGTAAAACCTAAAAACATCCTTATGATTGGTCCAACTGGAGTTGGCAAAACAGAGATTGCTAAAAGATTATCAAAGCTGGTTAAAGCACCTTTTATTAAGATAGAGGCTACTAAATTTACTGAGGTTGGTTATGTTGGTAGAGATGTAGAATCTATGATAAGAGATTTAGTGGAAACCTCAATAAGATTAATCAAGACCGAGAAAGTAAATGTTGTCTATGAAAAAGGTAAGGAACTAGCTATTGAAAGAATTATTGACATTATGTTGCCTATATCATCAAAAAAAGAAAATTTTAACAACCCAGTAGAAGTTTTCTTTGGTGGCAATACTAATGAAGAAGATGAAAATGAAGGTGTAAATAATGATGAAATAATTACTAAGAGGAAGGAATTAATAAAGAAGCTGAAGAATAAAGAAATTGATGAAGAAATTATTGAAATAGAAGTTGAAGAAAGTAAAAATTCATCTGTTGGGGCATTTGGAATAGGTATGGAAGAGCTTAATATTAATTTAAACGACTTATTTGGTGGAATAATTCCTAAGACTACAAAAAAGAGAAAAGTTACTATCAAAGAAGCTAAAAGAATACTTGCTTCAGAAGAATCTCAGAAACTTATAGATATGGATGAGGTAATTAATCAAGGCATTCAAAGAGCAGAAGAGAATGGTATTATTTTTATTGATGAGATAGATAAAATAGCTGGACGAGGGTATGGTTCAGGTCCAGATGTATCTAGAGAAGGGGTTCAAAGAGATATACTACCAATTATTGAAGGTAGTACTGTAATAACAAAATATGGACCAGTAAGGACAGATCATATTTTGTTTATAGCTGCTGGTGCTTTTCATGTAGCAAAAGTAACTGATTTAATTCCTGAGATACAAGGGAGATTTCCTATTAGAGTAGAATTAGAAAAATTAACTCAAGATAATTTTAAGGAGATTCTAATAAAACCCCAAAATGCTTTAACTAAACAATATCAATTACTACTTGGAACTGAAGGTGTAAATATAGCTTTTTCAGAGGATGGAATAGATGAAATTGCTAAATTTGCATTTTTAATAAATGAACAATCAGAAAACATTGGCGCCAGAAGACTGCATACTATATTAGAGGAGCTTTTAGAAGATATTTCATTTGAAGCACCAGGAATAAAGGAAAAAAATATCATTATTGACGCCAAATATGCAAGAGATAAATTGAATTACAAAATTAAAGAAAAAGATCTATCTAAGTATATTATATAATTGAAGAAAAGGAGGAATACTATGCGCCAAAGTTTATTACAAAGAACCAGAAGACTTAATAAGACACTACAGAGCTCAGGATCAAAACCAGTATCTTTTAGTGATCTAAGTGATATTTTGAGTGAAATACTTGAAGCTAATGTATATATTGCAAGTAGAAGAGGGAGGGTTTTAGGATTTGCATTATCTGAGGGTTTTGATTGTGGAATCGTTGAGAATGAAGTAGTACAGGAGAGAAAATTCCCCGAGAAGTACAATGATCAGTTAATGAAAATCGATGAAACTAGAGAAAATGTTCAAGAAAAATCCAAATGTGTTTTTGATCAGGTAACTAAATGTGATTATCCTAACAAAATATCTACTGTAATACCAATAAATAGTGGTAGAACAAGATTAGGAACATTAGTAATTGCTAGATTCGGCAGAGCGTTTACTGAAGAAGATTTAGTTTTAGCAGAATATAGCGCTACAGTTGTTGGAATGGAAATACTTAGATCGAAGAATGAAGCAATAGAAGAAGAGGCTAGAAAAAAAGCAGTTGTTCAGATGGCTATTGGAACTTTATCGTACTCAGAATTAGAAGCAGTTGAACATATTTTCAAAGAATTAGAAGGTGACGAAGGGCTCCTAGTTGCAAGTAAAATAGCTGATAGAGTAGGAATAACACGTTCTGTAATTGTTAACGCTTTAAGAAAATTTGAAAGTGCTGGACTTATTGAGTCTAGATCTTTAGGAATGAAGGGAACGCATATTAAAATTTTAAATGATAAGCTTATGGATGAGTTACAGAAATCAATAAAATAGGTCTTGATGTAAGGAAGATGATGTGATAATAGTGATATTAATTCATATCATCTTTTTTTTATAAAATATTAACTTATTTACATAGTATATTAGATGGAAGTAGGTCTAAAGTCTTATTTTTACGGTATTTAATAAAAAAGGTCTATTTCAGAAGGAAAATAATTTTTATTGTAGAATTATTATAAAAAATAATAAAAAAATGAAGGAAAAAAGAAAAGTAAATCGAATATCTATAGATAGGCTTTGTATAACTATTTTTTAATGAGGTGATTAGGTGTTAGGGAAAGTTTATAGCAGCATTAATTTTCTTAAAAATGCTTTAGATGGAACTTGGGTTAGAAATGAAGCTATTTCAAATAATATTGCAAATGTTAATACACCTGGCTATAAAAAGGTTACTGTTGAGTTCGAAAACATGTTAAAAGGACAGACAATCAACAAGTTTGGTTTAAATGTTACTAATGAAAATCATATTGGATCAAATGCTGGCAGTTTCGAACCTTTAGTTAAGAAAAATCAAGGAACCTCTACTAGACGAGATGGAAATAATGTTAACATTGATACTGAGATGTCTGAGTTGGCTCAAAATACTATTATGTATAATGCTTTAATTAACCAAATTTCTAGAAAGTTCAAACAAGTAAAAAATATTATTAGTGAAGGTGGTAAATAGATATGGGAATATTTAATTCTATTAAGATTAGTTCCACTGGTTTAACCGCCGAAAGAACTAGAATGGATATTATTTCTAAGAACATTGCGAACGCGAATACTACTAGGACAAGCAGTGGATCACCCTATAGAAGGCAAATGGTAGTTTTTAAAGAAAGTGACAAAACTTCTTTTTCTGATTATTTGTCTATGTATTCTGATGGTAACAACTCATTAGATATGAGCGGAGTAAAAGTAAGCAGAATAGCAGAAGATCAATCACCATTTAAAAAAGTATTTGACCCAGGACATCCTGATGCAGATGAAGAGGGTTATGTTAAAATGCCTAATGTAGATATTGTTAAAGAAATGGTTGATATGATTTCTGCTACTAGAGCTTATGAAGCAAACATCACAGCTATAAATTCTTCTAAGTCGATGATAATGAAGGCTTTAGGCATAGGCAGATAGGAGGTAAATAATGAACATTAATAGTATATCAAAGGTTAATAATATTAATTCAAAGGTCATTTTATCTACAAATAATGATAATAAGGCTTCTTTTGGTGATTATTTAAAAAATGCTATAGATAAAGTAAATGACCTACAAGTACAATCGGATTATTATAATGAGTTGTTAGCAACTGGGCAGACTGATAATATTCATCAAGTTATGATTGCTGCTGAAAAAGCTGATATTGCGCTGCAATTCACTATGAGTGTAAGGAATAAAATTCTTGATGCATATAAAGAAATAATGAGGATGCAAGTATAATGAATGTTTACTACATAGAAATATTCGTGGCAGAAAATGAGGTGATTAAGTGGGTGAATCCTTACAACAAATCAAGAACCAGTTGAATGAGTTTTGGTCTGGTCTAGATAAGGGAAAGAAAACTAAGTTAGTTATTAGTAGTGTATTAATAATTTTTACTATTACCACAATTATATTTTTAACTACTAGAACTAAGTATGTTGATTTATATAGCAAGCAGCTAATGCCAGGGGATGTTGCGTTAATAATAGAACAACTAGATTCAATGGGAGCAGATTGGAAACAAGGTGATTACAATAATATACTTGTACCTAGCGATGAAAGGGCTAAGTTAAGAGGAGTACTTGACAACTCAGGTATTTTAGATAGTTCATATACAATTGACGATTATTTTA
>DAOUQG010000197.1 GCA_030625765.1 Thermohalobacteraceae bacterium
GTTGACGATTGGGTCCTACGCAACGGAAATCTATGAACCCCGTCAGATCCGGAAGGAAGCAGCGGTAAGTGGACACTTTCGTGTGCCGTAGGGGTGCCTGATTTGAGTTAACTGCTTAGGTAACGTTAGTAATAGTATGTCGATATCAGGTGCACGACTAAAAAATAAGACTGCAGCATTAATGCTGCAGTCTTATTTTTTCTTGTTTTTAATAATAAAAATGGCGAGTAAATATTAAGAAGTCATAAAGTAAAACTTATTTTAGATGGAGCTTTTATCCCATCTGAAATTGCACTCTGATGAAGATACTAAGTGACAAACACCTAAAAAAGATACTAAGTGACCAAAACAAAATCATAGATTTTGGTTGTCTACTTATGATGAAGAAACTAAGTGATTCACACCAAATTAAAATTTGGGTGCTCTACTTAAAATCAAGATTTGGGCTTCCTACTTAAAATCAAAAAGAAGATTTGATGTTGGTCACTTACACTTATCTTTACTCATACTTAAAGAAATGGAAGTATTAGAATTGTAAGATATCGGATTAATACATGGAAAGTGAAACAAAAAAAAGAAGGAATTCCAATAAATGTGTAGAAATATAATATAAATAGTGTCAATTGCATGGCTATCCATGTATAAATATTAAATTGTTAGAATTATTATAGGCGATATACTTATATTTAATTTAAGCATATTCACCTGTATTTTTATGTTTGGTGAAAAAAAAGAATTATTTCAGTCTAAATATTAGGAATGTAGGAGGTAAAACATGTTTAGTTCATATAGAAATAAACTAATAGTTGCATTCTTTTTGATAGCTACAATTCCTATTTTGTTTATTGGGTTAAGTATTACTTCTAAAGTACACAATCAAGTTTTTGATGAGATAGTACAGCTCAGAGCAGAGGAAACAGCTTATAAATCAGAGAAAATAGAAACATGGGTTAGTAATAATGAGCAGGCGTTGAAATCTCTATCTTCAAACTATTTATTAATAGAACAGATACTTAACAATCCCAATAATTCTACAGGCTTTAATGAAAATGTAAATTCTTTTAAAAATCTTAATAATTCATATAAGAATGTTTACATAGCTATGGAAGATGGTAGACAGTATTGTTTGAAAAGTTCAGGTATTGGACAAGATTTAAGATTAAATGAGTGGTATGTTAATGCACTTAATACTAAGGATATAGCTTGGACACAGCTTTATAATGATTCAGATACTGGAGATTTATTTGTAACCGTTTCGATGGCATTAATGGACGAAGATGGGAATGCGAATGGAGTTTTAGCAGTAGATTTAAATTTTCAACATTTATTAGATAGAATTAGACCTGTAAAAAAAGGTAATGGAGAGTCTATTTATATTATAACTCAAAATAGATTAATTTCTAAAATTATTGGAAAAGATCTTTTAAATTTAGCTGATGATAATGAGAAGTATGTAAGTAAAATTGATGACTTTTTAGATAGAATAAATGGCCAGCATATGGGAAATGAAAAAATCCAACTAGATGAAGAATATGTTGGAGTTTTTATGACTATTCCTTCTTTAGGATGGAAGGTACTTTCGTTAAATAATAAGAGTAGTTTTATTAGTAGTATTGACACTATGAAACAATTCATAATATATACTGCAATTATAGCATTCATCTTGATTATTTTTTTCTCAATGTTATTTTCTAGAATGTTTTCTAATTCTCTAGAGAAACTGAGGGATGGAACTTTAGAGATTCAGAAAGGCAATTATGATTATCGGATAGAGGTTAATAGAAATGATGAGTTTGGGCAACTATCTAGTGCCTTTAATAATATGGCTTTAATACTTAAGGAATCATATGATAAAATACGTAGAACTACTAATGAGTTAATAACAAATAATGACCAACTTCAAGAGATGAATATAGAGCTAGAAGCGTCATATGAACAGCTTCAAGAAACTTCAGATCAGCTAAATGAATCTGAAACAAAATATAGAACTCTTATTGAAAATATGCAAGATATCGTTTGGGTTATAGACATGGATTTCAAAATAAACTATATCAATGATGAAGTAGAAAGGATTTTAAAATATAAGAAGGAATATTTTATTGGACGTGATTTAAAAAAATTATCACATATTTGTACAGATATTGATGATGATGAAAAATTCATAGCAATAATTAGTCAAAACAAGAAGAATGTATTGGAGTTTATATCTAAAGATGGTAGAACTGTTTATTTAGAAATTAATTTCAAAAATATTTACGAAGGTGAAAGACGTATAGCAACTCAAGGTGTAGCTAGAGATGTTACTAAAAGAGTATTAATAGAGAAAGAGGTACTTAAAAGAAATAAAGAACTTTCAACAATAAATAATATTAGTATTACATTAAACTCTACTATGGAATTAAAAAAGTTACTTAATAACGTTGCATATGATATTACAAGAATGATGGATATATCAATGTGTACAATAAGGATTTTAGACGGAGAGAAGCTTAGTCTTATGGCATGTTCAGATGAGGTGTCATATTTAATTAATCAAGAATGCATACATATTGATGATGATATTATGGGGAGAGCTGTTAAGACAGGAGAAATAATAGAATTTAATATTAATAATAAAGAATTTATTACTAAATATAGTAAAGATGTTTTTGAATCTGGAAAAGTTGACTATGTAAAAATATTCCCTCTTAAGGCAAGAGGGAATAACCTAGGCGTATTAACAATTTTAACGAAAACCAAGCTAAATGAAAGCAATTCAAACATTTTATCTTCATTAACAAATCAAGTTGCTGTTGTACTAGAGAATGTTAACTTATATCAAGGTGTAAAAGATAATTATATAAAAACAATTAAAACACTTGCTGCAGCAGTTGAGGCTAAAGATACGTATACTGAAGGACACTCGTTGAGAGTTTCTAAATATGCAGTTATGATTGCAAATCATGCTAAATTACCAAAGAAAATATGTGAAGAAATTGAAGTTGCAGGAATATTACATGATATTGGTAAAATTGGCGTAAGTGATTCTATATTGATTAAGCCTGGCAAATTAACAGATAAAGAATTTAAGCTAATTACTAAGCATCCTATGATTGGAAGCAAAATCTTAAAAGACGTAGGGTTTTCAGAAATAATTATGAATAGCATTAAATATCATCACAAAAGATACGATTCAAAAGGATATCCATATGATGAGGATATTGATGAATTACCTATTGAAGCATGTATTATAGGAGTAGCTGATGCTTTTGATGCTATGACTTCAAGTAGATCATATAGAAGAGCTATGGATTTTGAAGCTGCAATTAATGAACTAATATCTAATAAAGGTACACAATTCCATCCATATATAGTCGATATTATGGTAGATATTTTTAGAAATAAAATCAATGTTTTAGAAGAAATTGCAATGACAAAAATTGTTGCATCTTAAGACCGGGTTTCCGGTCTTTTTTAAGCTAATATTTTTAAAATTCATTATTTGTGGTAGAAAGTATATATATTTGTTATAATATATTTGATAAAAGAAACAATAAAATTGATTAATATTCATAATTGAAGGTGATTAGATGTCATATCAATCCTTATATAGAAAGTTTAGACCCAAAACATTTGATGGACTTTTAGGACAAGAGCATATAACTACAACTTTGAAAAATCAAATTATAAATGATAGTATTGCGCATGCATATCTTTTCACAGGAACTAGGGGTACTGGAAAAACATCTGCTGCAAAGATATTTGCAAGAGCAGTTAATTGCCTTAATAATGTGGATGGTAATCCATGTAATGAATGTGAGGTATGTAAGTCAATATTAGATGACAGTATAATGGATGTAGTAGAGATGGATGCAGCATCAAATAATAGTGTAGAAGATATAAGAGATTTAAGAGAAAAGGCAAAATACCCTCCTGCAAAAGGGAGATATAAGGTATATATTGTTGACGAGGTTCATATGCTGTCCAAAGGAGCTTTTAATGCCCTTCTTAAGACGTTAGAGGAGCCTCCTAAGCATTTATTATTTATATTAGCTACTACAGAGCCACAGAGACTTCCAACTACTATACAATCTAGGTGTCAAAGGTATGATTTTAAAAGAATACGCATAAATGATATTATTCAGAACATGAAAAACATCTGTACTGATCTTGATATCCAAGTAGAAGAAAGAGTTTTAAATCTAATTGCACGAAACGCAGACGGAGCCATGAGAGATGCACTTAGTATATTAGATCAATGTATATCCTTTACTAAGGATAAATTGACATATCAGCATGTGTTATCAATATTAGGAATTGTAAATAGTGATATGGTATTTAGTATATCAAATGCAATACTAGACAAAGATATTAACAAATCACTTCAATTAGTAGATGAGATAGTTCAAAATGGTAAGGATGTAAATCAATTCATTAAAGATTTAATACTGCATTTTAGGAATTTGATGATAGTTAAATCAACAGATAACGTTAAATCCATAGTGGAAGGCTCAAAAGAGTTCATAGAAGAACTGATAGAACAGTCTCAGAAAACTAGTTTATTAAGTATTATGAGATGCATAAATATATTATCAGAGTCTGAAAATCAAAGTAAATGGTCATCACAGCCTAGGATTATTCTTGAAATAGGCATAATTAAATTATGTGATAATGACACTGATTTATCTATAGAAGAATTAGCTAATAGGGTGGTAAAATTAGAAAAACTAATTAAAAATGGTGAAACATCTGTAATTGATAAGAATTCAAATAAAAATAATAGTAAAGATAGTAATAAAGAAATAAAGAGTGATGCTAGGTTAAGGAAACCTCTGGAAAGTTTTGACAACAATGGTGGAAAAAAAACTTTAAATGGAAAAACACAAGACTCTGAGAAGCTTGAATCAAATTTTTCAAAAAGTATTGTAAACATTGATTTTCAAGATATTTTAAAGAATTGGTCAGATATTTTGAAAACAATTAAAAAGGAAAGAATAAGTATACATGCTTTAATTATGGAAGGGAAACCTTTAAAATTACAGAAAAACACACTTATAATTTCCTTTGAAGAAGGCTTTGCTTTTCACAAAGATGCTATAGACAAAAAAAAGAATAAAGACTATATACAAGGAGTAATTAATAAATATTTTAATACAGAATTAGAAGTAAAGTTTATCATGAGTAATGAAGAAGATAATTTTCAAAGACAAACAGATAAAAATAGTAAAATAGTAGAAAAAGTTAAAGAGGTTTTTGGCGAAGATTTAGTTGAAATCAAGTAAAAAATTAAAAAGCATATTTTAAATTAGTATAAGGAGGAATATAAAAATGGCAAAAGGTGGATTTCCAAGAGGAATGGGAAATATGGGCAACATGATGAAGCAAGTACAAAAAATGCAAAAACAAATGGCACAAATGCAACAGGAATTAGAAGAAAAGGAAGTTGAAGCTAGTGCTGGTGGAGGAGTAATAAGTGTTAAAGCTAATGGAAAGAAA
>DAOUQG010000226.1 GCA_030625765.1 Thermohalobacteraceae bacterium
TTCATTAGACAAGTTTGAACAAGACGTAGTTAAAGATGGAAATCTATTAATAAATAGTTCACTTATAGATAGAAAAGCAGAAAGAGATGACGTAAAAGTATACTATGTTCCTGCAAATGATTTAGCAGGTGAATTAGGAAATTCAAGAGTTGCTAACATGGTTATGCTTGGAGCATATTTAGAGTTAACAAAGGCTGTTAAAGTTGAGTCGATAATAGCATCTTTTAAAAAGGTATTCGGAGAGAAAAAAGCTCATCTAATTCCGTTAAACGAAAAAGCTCTCGAAAAAGGAGCACAAGCTGTAAGATAGTGAATGCGAAAAACATACTGGAGAATTATCCAGTATGTTTTTTTATTTTAACTATTTTATCACTTCAAATAACTATTTATAATAAATTTTAGTCTAATTCTTAAAGGTAGCTAGGGTGCTTTTGTTCTAAAATTGAGAACATTACAATTTCTTAATACATAGTCATAAAATAACTGTTGAATATTGATACATACGCGTATATAATTAGTGTGAAATAAGAGGTTACCTCAAAAAAGGAGGCTATTAAGGTGTTACTTGCAAAAAAAGTAAGTCCTAGAAAAATTATAGTGCCAAATGGTTTAGCTGAACCTATCAGGAATCTAATTGTGATATTTATTGGAAATTTGATATGTGCTATTGGTTTTAATGGCTTCATTATTCCTAATAAATTAATAAGTGGCGGTGTTACTGGTACGGGTATTATGATACATTATTTAATAGGACTACCAACTGGACTCATAATATTTCTTATTAATATTCCAATATTCATATTAGGTGCAAGAATAATCGACAGAAAATTTGCTATCTATAGCTTTATTTCAATGATGACTATTTCAAGCTTGATTGAGATAACTCATGGAATTGGTCATTTTATTCAAATTAACGATCTATTAATAGAAACAATAATTGGTGGAGCATTAAATGGAATAGGTATGGGAATCTTGTTTAGAAATCGAGTATCTCAGGGTGGAATGGATATAATAGCTGCTATATTTAAGAAAAAATTTAATATGGAAATTGGAGCAGTTTTATTATCAGTGAATGGGACAATCATATGCTTATCATCTATTTTATTTGGCATGCGACTAGCAATGTACACTTTAATATCACTATTTATTTGTTATCAAATTGTTGACAAAATACAACTAGGCTTGGATACAAAAAAGACTGTAATAATTGTATCAAACAAGCCACAACAGTTAGCTGATGAGATAATGCAAAAGCTGAGTAGAGGAGTAACCTTTTTAAATGGTGAGGGTGGATACAATAAGGATACTAAAAAAATCATTTATTGTACTGTAACTTCAACTCAAGTTGGGAAAATAAAAAGCTTAATAGATGAGATCGACCCTGATGCCTTTATCACTATAAATAGTGTACAAGAGGTAAAAGGCAGAGGGTTTAAAAGTATAGGTTTTTAATAAGTAAGGCCATTTGGTCTTGCTTTTTTTTATATACTTTTGTGTACATGCTCAAAATATGGTATTATTAAATAGATTAGATATATAGGGAGGTAAATTGATGGGTAGATTATTCGGTACAGATGGAGTTAGAGGAGTTGCAAACACAGAATTAACAGTAGAACTTGCATATAAGCTAGGTAGAGCTGGAGCATATATATTAACAAAGGGAAAAGAAGACGCAAAAATAGTTATAGGAAGAGATACTAGAATTTCAGGAGATATGTTAGAAGCAGCGTTATTAGCAGGAATATGCTCTGTTGGTGTTGAGGTATTAACCATAGGGATTGCACCTACACCAGCTGTTGCTTATCTAACAAGAAAATACGAAGCAGATGCAGGTGTTGTTATTTCAGCTTCACATAATCCTATTGAATATAATGGTATAAAATTTTTTGATTCAAAAGGATATAAACTAAGTGACGATGTAGAAAATGAGATTGAAGAAATAGTATTAGGAGAAAAGGAAATTGCTGTAAATCCAACAGGCGAAAAGGTTGGAAAAAGAACAATAGGTACTGATGCTGTTAAAGATTACACAGCTTATATAAAACAAACTATAGATGTTGATTTTACAGGTCTAAAAGTAGCTATGGATTGTGGAAATGGAGCAGCCTATGAAGCAGCGCCTACACTACTGAAAGAGCTAGGAGCAGAAATAGAAGTGATAAATAATACACCTGATGGAACAAATATAAATGTTCGTTGCGGTTCAACATACCCAGATAAGATACAAAAGCTTGTAACTGATACGGGTGCAGACGTTGGAATTTCTTTTGATGGAGATGCTGATAGATTGATTGCTGTTGATGAAAAAGGGAATATTGTTGATGGTGATAATATAATAGCTATATGTGGAATAAAATTAAAAAGTGAAGGCAAATTATCTGGAAATACAGTTGTAGGTACAGTTATGAGCAATATGGGACTAGATATAAGCTTGAAAGAAAAGGGCATACATGTTGCAAAAACAAAGGTAGGAGATAAACATGTTCTAAATG
The DNA here is from genome assembly GCA_030625765.1 of Thermohalobacteraceae bacterium. Lineage (GTDB taxonomy): Bacteria > Bacillota > Clostridia > Tissierellales > VENL01 > DAOUQG01. The sequence continues at coordinate 2,493 of DAOUQG010000226.1, forward strand.
AAATGGTTGAAAAGGGGTATTGTTTAGGTGGAGAGCAATCAGGTCATATTATATTCTTGGATCATAACACTACAGGAGATGGTTTATTAACAGCACTTCAGCTAATATCTGTTATTAAACAATCAGATAAAAAAGTGTCAGAGCTAGCAAGTGTAATGACAGCCTTACCTCAGGTACTTATCAATGCTAAGGTAGATAATACCATGAAGAAAAAGTATCTAGAAGATGATATAATAAAAGAAGAGATAAGAAAGCTAGAGGAAAGATTCCATGGAGAAGGTAGAGTTTTGATAAGACCTTCTGGTACTGAGCCATTAGTAAGAGTTATGATTGAAGGAAAAGATGAGAAAGAAATCAAGCAAATGGCTGAGAAGCTTGCAGGGATTATTGAAGGAAGACTAGGATAGAAATTGAAAACTAAAAATGTAAAATTTATAATTAGAAAAAATTGTTTTATTGATGTAGGTCATTTTTAATTTTCAATTTTAATTCTTCAATTCCTGAAAGGTGGTGAGGCTTATTGAAAGTGTTAAAAGATAATTTAATATTTTTTAGCGCCTGGGCTTAAGTAGTGTATCGGTAGCTTCGAAAAGGAAGTTTTGGGAGTAAGCGACTGACTCAAAATATAAAATTTGGGTCATGGAAAAATGAAACTCCGAAAGAAAAGCATTTCGGAGTAAGTGACTATCGCTAAATTGAAGATTTGGGATGTGGATAAGGAAACTCCGAAAGAAAACATTTCGGAGTAAGCGACCATCACCAAATCGAAGATTTGGGATGTCTGCTTAAGTTGACGAGGACATGGTTTAGCGAATATCGGCGGATGCCATGCGGTGTGACTACCACCGTTAGAGATTGGACAAAACCTGTAAGTGATTATAGGTACAAACAACAGTCGGGTAGTAAAACTCATTATTTGAAATGGGTGTTTTTGTGATGCATTTTTTAAGAGAAACATAAATGGACTTTGAAAGGTGGATATTAAAATGTGTGGAATAGTTGGTTATGTTGGAGATAAAGAGGCAGTTGATATATTGGTAGATGGTTTGCAAAAGCTTGAATATAGAGGATACGACTCAGCGGGAGTTGCTATATATAATAATGGAGAAATCGAAATTAGAAAATTTAAAGGAAGGTTAGCTGTATTAGGTGAAGACGTCAAAACAAATAAGATGAACGGAAATATTGGTATAGGTCATACAAGATGGGCTACACATGGAGAACCATCTGATGTAAACTCTCATCCTCATTCAAACGAATCTTCAAGTATTGCTATAGTTCATAATGGCATAATTGAGAACTTCATGGAAATAAAAGAAGATTTACAAGAAAAGGGATACAAATTTACTTCTGATACTGACACTGAAGTAATATGTCATTTATTAGAGGAGTATTATGATGGCAACTTATTAGAAACCGTTAAAAAAGCAGTAGAGAAATTAGAAGGAGCATATGCATTAGCAGTTATGCATAAAGACGACCCAGATGAATTAATAGCAGTTAGAATGACAAGTCCACTGATTGTAGGCATAGGTGAAAATGAGAATTTCATAGCTTCAGATATTCCAGCTATATTGAAGCATACTAGAAATGTATATATTCTGGATGATGGAGAAATGGCTGTAGTAAGAAAAGAAGGAATCGAGCTGATGAAGGTTGATGGAACTCCAATTTCTAAAGAAGTATTTGAAGTAAATTGGGATGTAGAATCAGCCGAAAAAGGTGGCTATGACCACTTTATGATAAAAGAAATATACGAGCAGCCAAAAGCTATAAAAGAGACATTATCACCTAGGCTTAATAAGGACAAAAAAATTAAGCTAGATGATATAAATCTAACAAAAGAGGACATTGAAAAATTTAACAAGGTGTATATA
>DAOUQG010000252.1 GCA_030625765.1 Thermohalobacteraceae bacterium
TGGAATTTTAAATGCTTTAGCTGATCGCCACTCCAAAGGTTTAGAATTTAGCGACAATGAGTTACGAAATATTTTGAAAGTTTTGGATATTAGAGAAGAAAACTTATTACAAAACTATGTTTTTGAAGAGAAAGAGGAAAAAACAAATAATAATGCCGATGCTGCCAAGTTAGCCCTCATAAAAAGACTTATAGAGGGAAAAAAGAATGATAGCAATCTTTCTCGCGTAATCAACTATTACAAAACTCTTATAAATGTAGAACGCTTTAAAGAACCCACGGCACTCTCACTACATCCTTTCCCTCTAGACCCTAATCGAGACTCATCTAACTATGAAATTGATATATCCACATCTCAAAAATTTTATCAAACATACTTAACTAATCGCCATGAGAAATTTCCCAAAAATATTTTTATAGGGTTGAACATTGTTATTGACGGAAAAGGATATCCTTTATTGCACACTATTATCTTGGTTGCAGATATTCCATCACAAAATACAATTACTATTAATTTTAACTCATTTGAACTTTATAATAAGTCGCTAGAAAGCATGGGCTTAGGTGAAGATATTATTGAAGAACTAACCATATCCATCAATGAAGCCTCCACACTAGAGGAAAAATTAAAAAGGATTAAAGAATATATTGGTGTTTCTGTTGAATCTACCACAAATATTGTTTTAGGTTTAAGTAATGAAAGCCTATTTTCCTCACAACTTCTTTCTGAATTAAAAAATCTTGCAAAAAATAATGAAGCAAAAATTCAAAATAATTTATATAAAAGCTTCATATTTAATCAACCTATACAATCAAAAATAGACATTTTACCACTTAACCCTATTATTCGAGTAACCCAATTAAATGATTCCCAGGAGAACGCCGTTAAAATGGCATTCAGAGAGCCCCTAACTGTAGTAACGGGACCACCGGGTACAGGAAAGTCTCAAGTTGTCATTAACATTTTAGCTAATGCCATTTTTAATGGACATAGTTGCATCTTTGCTAGTAAAAACAATAAGGCTGTAGATAACGTGAAGGAACGAATGGATAGCATTCTTCATGAATCCTACCTAGTTAGATTTGGATCCAAAGAAGAGATACTCAATAAAGCTAAGCCTATCTTATCTACATTAATAGCTCGAAAAAATCAAGGTACATTTGAGAATAAACAAAAACATCTAGATGAATCTAGAGCTAATATCAAACAAAGTCTAGATAGAATTGAATATCTTCAATCCCAAATAAACATGATATTAGAAGTTAAAAAAGAAGAATTAAAATTCCAAAATCAGCTCGACAAAACAGAGCAAAGTAAAATCTCTTTTATAGAAAATATCAACCCTGAACATAAAAATATTTTTTTAGAAAAAAAATTAACAGTAAATTCCAAAATCAATGACCTGGGTTTAATGATACATAAAATTGAAAGCTATAAAAAAGGATTTATATCAAAATTATTCTTTAGCTGGTTTCAAAAAAATAAATTTATTCAAGAAGTTAAAGAAATTAATGGCAATGAACCTAAAGAAATATATGAGCTCCTAGAAAGAAAAGTGCCATGGGCTAGCCCAGGTTTAGATATTTTAGACTCTTTAGAAGCAAATTTAAATTTTATTTTGGAGTTGAAAAAATCCTTTATTAGCTTAGTTGAAACAAATCAGAATTATCAATTAAAAATTGATCAGCTCAAAGAAAAACTACGCAGCACTTCCATGAAGCTGATAGAGCTAGAGAAACATAAACCAGATTTTCAAGCAGAAATACAGCACATAACAGAAAAATTGGATCAAAAAGGTAAAGATGCCTTAAACTTAGTTACGAATCAGCATATTTATGAATCAAACACAATGCATGCACAACATTTTATAGACTACTTACCTTCAAATAATGTTTGGAAAGATAAGGACATTAGTGAATTTGAGAGAGCAACAAAAGGGTTTCTAAAATATTTTAACGCAATATGTCTTACCAGTCTTTCTGTAAAAAATAGTTTTCCACTAAGGGAAGAATTAGTTGATTTATTGATAATAGATGAAGCTTCACAATGCGATATTGCATCCGCTATACCTCTAATTTACAGAGCAAAAAGAATAGTTGTTATCGGTGATCCCTTGCAGCTCACGCATATTACCAGTGTCCAAAAATATGAAGATGAATACATCAAGGAAAGTCTTGATTTGGAAAGTTATCATTTGAATTATGTAGAAAAATCTCTGTACGACTATTGTTTTGATCTAGCCAACAAATCCTCCATAGAAAGTATATTTCTTCAGGAACACTATCGGTGTCACCCCGAGATAATTAATTTTTCAAATAGCCATTTTTACGAAAGAAAATTAGGACAAAGTATGACAGTAATGACCACTGATAGCCAATATAGATTTGGAGATAAAGGTATTAATTGGGTACATGTAAATGGCGAGATGCATCCTAGAAGAAATGTAAATATAGCCGAAGTAAATAAATGCATCGACCTGGCGATTACTCTTCATAGCAAATATCCGGAGGCTAGCATAGGTATTGTTACTCCATTCCGTGATCAATATCAGGAAATTTTACGGAAGCTGCCTTCTAATTTACGAACTAAAGTGAAAGTAGATACCGTACACAAATATCAAGGTGATGAGAAAGATATTATGATTTTTAGTATAGTTGCCACAGATAATAGTTCTCCGGGAAAGGCTTGGTTTATTAATCGTAATGACTATCTTATAAATGTTGCTATTACAAGGGCAAAAAGTAGCCTTTATATCGTGGGTAATTATAATTATTGTAAAATGTTAATGGATGAAAAAAAGAAAACACCATTATCATTATTAGCTACTTATGTTGAACAGGTGAATAAGATAAACATATAGGAGATTAAGAATTATGGGTGAAGCTCAAGAAATGTATAAACATGCTATGAATGAAACTTGGATTGCTGACCCAGCTGAGGCATTGGATGCTTTAATAGCTAGTTATGGAAGAGATGAATATGAGTATGACTATGATAACGAAGAATAGAACAGGGGTCGGGTGACAATAACAACTTCTCTGGGAGGGGAGTGTGATAAATTCTGTGTCAAGTTTCAATTATGACTTCAATAGTTCAATAAGTTCTTTCTGATTAAACACTTCACAAAATGAAACCATTTGCTCTATA
>DAOUQG010000233.1 GCA_030625765.1 Thermohalobacteraceae bacterium
AGAACATGACCTCGGAATAAATGTAATTGAGGACGAAAAAATCGAAATAGTTGATATATCACCGAAAACTATGAAAATAATCCTTAAAAAAACAGAAGATAGCAGCATAGATGATACTAATCAAGAGAATGAGGATGCAAATAATATAGACAATATACATGAGGATGAAAATTTATAATGAAAATTGAAATGATAAATTATGATAGATTTAAATAAGAGGAATATCTATGATATAACAAGTATGAGGTGGATATCTTGAAAAAGGAATTAGAGGTAATACTTAGTTCTACTAATGATGCAGCGATAGCAGTTGATGAAAAAGGAATAATAACGTTGTTTAACAAGGCTGCTGAAAAGCTTACAGGAATAAATTCTGAATATGCTTTAGGTATGCCAGTAAAAAATGTTATTAAGAATACAAGACTTATGTATATTCTAGAAACTGGAGATTTTGAACTAAATAGGCAGCAGAATTTAGGTAATATCAAAATTATTACAAATAGAATGCCAGTAAAGGATAATGAAGAAAAAATTATTGGAGCTGTTGCAGTATTTAGAGATGTAACTAATATATTAAATTTAACGTCTCAAAATTTTGAACTTGAAGAAATGAGGAGTATGCTTGAAGCCATATTTGACTCCACTCAAGATGCAATATCTGTTGTAGATCAAAATGGGATTAATGTTATGATTAATCCAGCATATACAAGTGTAACAGGATTGACGAAATATGAGATTATTGGAAAGTATGCGACTGCTGATATTGCTGAAGGTGAAAGTATTCACATGAAGGTATTAAAAAATAAAAAGCCAGTACGAAATGCTAGACTTAAGTTAGGACCTTATAAAAAAGAAGTACTTGCTACTGCTGCCCCAATAATTGTTGAAGGTGAGTTAAGAGGTAGTGTTGGGGTATTGCATGATGTCTCAGAGTTAATTAGACTGACAAATGAGTTGAAACAGGCTAAGCAAATAATAAGAAAATTAGAAGCAAAATATACCTTTGATGATATAGTTGGAAACAACAAACTACTTATAGCAGCTATAGAAAAGGCAAAAAAAGCAGCATATACGCCTGCAACTGTGATGCTAAGAGGTGAAAGTGGAACAGGAAAAGAGTTATTTGCACATGCTATTCATAATGAGAGCAACAGAAAGTTTAACCAGTTTGTTAGAGTGAACTGCGCAGCTCTCAGTGAAAACTTACTTGAAAGTGAATTGTTTGGATATGAAGAAGGAGCTTTTACTGGTGCTAAAAAAGGTGGTAAAAAAGGGATCTTCGAGCAGGCAAGTGGAGGAACTATTTTTCTTGATGAAATTGGAGAGATAAGCCTAAGTACACAGGTTAAGCTTCTTAGAGTTCTCCAAGAAAGAGAAGTTGTGAGAGTTGGAGGAACAAAACCTATTAATATAGATGTTCGTATAATTGCTGCAACTAACATGGATTTAGAAAGAGCTATGATAGAAGGTAAATTCAGGAGAGATTTGTATTATAGATTAAATGTAATTCCTATAATTATTCCTCCCCTTAAAGAGAGAAAGGATGACATATATCATCTTACACTTGATTTTATACAAAAATATAATCAACAATATGGTAGAAGAGTAGTTGATATATCAGATGAGGCAATAGATATTCTTAAAGAACATGATTGGCCTGGAAATGTTAGAGAGTTGGAAAACGCAATTGGTAGGGCAATCATAAATATGAAGAACTATGAGAATGAAATATTTATAAACCATTTACCAAAATTGGGTTTAGATAAAAGAGATACTGTAGAGAAGCTAGAAGACATACATGAAGAAGACGAAGTCTATGTAGATAAGACGCTGAATGAAGTTGTTGAGGAAGCAGAAAAAAAATTTATTATTAAAGTCTTAAGAAAGTATGGTTATAACAAAACAGAAGTAGCAAGAGTTTTGGGTATATCTATAAGAAATTTATACTATAAGCTAAAAAGATATGAGATTGAATAAAAACGAAAATTGAATCTAGATTTATGATAAGTGCAAAATATTGCAAGGAATATTCAGCATTGCAACAATTTGCATGCAGACATTTGCAGCAAGAATTTAATAATATTATGTCGAAAAACCAAGTCGGATAAATTGATTAATTTTTCTGGCTTGATTTATTTTTTATTAGTTATAATTGTGTTAATTTCAATACGTCCCTTAATACCAATATATCCCAGTTTAAATAACATTATTTCTGTAAGCAACATTAATATTTGGTATGATTATTGCAAATTTTATACTTGAGATAAAAAATGAAATAGGGGTGAAAAAATGGAAAGGGAATACATATTAGCCATAAACCCAGGTTCAACTTCTACAAAGATAGCAGTTTTTAAAGGAGAGGAAAACGTTCTTACAAAAAAAATTGAACATAAAACAGATGAACTAGAAAAATTCGAAAAAATTACCGATCAAAATGAATACAGACTAAATTTAATTCTTGATGTATTAAACAAAGAGGGTATTAGTACTTCTTCATTAGGAGCAGTAGTAGGAAGAGGTGGTCTTCTAAGACCTATGCCAGGTGGAACATACCTAGTGACTGACAAAATGATAGAAGACTTACAAAAAGGAGTACAAGGCGAACATGCATCTAATTTAGGTGGTATCTTAGCAAAAGGGATAGCTGATAACGAAGGAATAAAATCCTTCATAGTTGACCCAGTTGCAGTTGATGAATTTGATGATATTGCAAGAATATCGGGTATGGCAGAGATTAAAAGAAAATCATTATTTCATGCTTTAAATATAAAAGCTGTATCTCATAGATTAGCTAATGAATTAAGTAAGGATTTAAGTGAATTGAACCTTATAGTTGCGCATTTAGGTGGAGGAATATCAGTAGCACCTGTGCAAAAAGGCAGGGTTGTTGATGTTAATAATGCAAATGAAATGGGGCCTTTTTCACCTGAAAGAACTGGTGGGTTGCCATCAGGAGATATAGCAAAAATGTGCTTTTCAGGACAATATACTCTTAAGGAAATCAAAGAAAAAATCAAAGGAAAAGGTGGACTAGTAGCTTATTTAGGAACTAATGATGCTAAAGAAGTAAATGAAATGATAGACAATGGAAATGAAAAGGCTAGATTAGTATTTGATGCGATGGGGTACCAGATAGCAAAAGAAATTGGTGCAATGGCAACTGTATTAAATGGGGATATTGACAACATAATTTTAACTGGAGGCTTAGCATATTCTAAACTGTTAACTGACAAAATAACTAAGATGGTTAAGTTTATAGCACCAGTTGTATTATATCCAGGAGAAGATGAGCTTGAGGCACTAAATGAAGGTGCACTTAGAGTTCTTGAAGGTAAAGAAAAAGAAAAAATCTATGAACAAGAGGTGAATATCAATGATTAAGAGTTTTCAAGATGTTTTAAATTTAGCTAAAGAAAGGGGACCAAAGACAATATCAGTTGCTGTGGCACAGGATAAGGAAGTTTTAACAGCAGTTAAAAATGCTAATGACTTAGGAATAGCTGAAGCTATTTTGGTTGGCGACAAAGAAATGATTGAACAGCTAGCAAATGAAATAGATATGGATATTAATAATTTCAAGATAGAAGATTATAAGGATGCAGTAGAAGCTTCTAGAAAAGCTGTCGAGTTAGTAAGTACAGGTAAAGCACATATCGTTATGAAGGGATTAGTTGACACATCAGTAATACTGAAAGCAGTTTTAGATAAAGAAATAGGGCTAAGAACTGATAAAGTTTTAAGTCATGTAGCAATGTTTGATACAGAATGTTATGATAAGTTATTATTTATTACAGATGCAGCTATGAATATAGCACCAAACCTAGAACAGAAGAAGCAGATTATTGAAAACGCTGTTTTTGTAGCACAATCAGTTGATATCGATAGTCCAAAGGTTGCTGTTGTATGTGCAAAGGAAAAAGTAAATCCAAAGATGCCAGCTACAGTTGATGCGAAAGAATTAGAAGAAATGAATAAAAGAGAAGAAATTGAAGGTTGTATAGTAGGAGGACCATTTGCTTTAGATAATGCGGTTTCAAAAGAAGCAGCAAAGCATAAAGGTATAGACCATCCAGTAGCTGGAGATGCAGATATTATATTAGTCCCAAATATTGAAGGTGGAAATATATTATACAAGGCTTTAAACTTCTTAGCTAATTCTAAGAGTGCTGGGATAATTGTAGGAGCTAAGGCACCAGTTGTATTAACCTCAAGAGCAGATAGTGAT
>DAOUQG010000104.1 GCA_030625765.1 Thermohalobacteraceae bacterium
GCTACAGGATATCCTATTGCAAAGGTGGCTGCAAAGATAGCATTAGGATATGGATTAAATGAGATAAAAAATGCTGTAACCCAAAAAACATACGCATGTTTTGAGCCTTCATTGGACTATGTAGTTGTTAAAATCCCTAAATGGCCCTTTGATAAATTTTATGGCGCCGATAGAACTTTAGGAACAAAAATGATGGCAACAGGAGAGGTTATGGCAATAGGAAGCAATTTTGAAGCAGCTCTTTTAAAGGGAATTCGCTCCTTAGAAATAGGGAAATATTCTTTGACACATAAAGCATCAGCTAAAAGAAGTCTTGAGGAGCTTAGAGAAAGAGTCATGGTTCCTGATGATGAAAGAATATTTGATTTGGCTGAAATGTTAAGGAGAGAATATAGTATTCAGAAAGTATCTGAAATTACAGGAGTAGATAGATTTTTTATAAGTAAAATAAAATGGATTGTAGATCAAGAAGAAAAGCTAAAAGCTTCTTCTTTAGGGGATATTACAAAGGAATGGCTTTATTTACTCAAAAAGAAAGGTTTTTCTGATAAAGGGCTAGCAGATTTATTAGAAGCAAATCCTAATGACATATGTAATCTGAGAGAAATTTGGAATATTAAGCCTGTGTATAAAATAGTTGATACTTGTGCAGGGGAATTTGAAGCCATGTCACCATATTATTATTCAACATATGAAATGTACGATGAAGTAGAAGTGAGTGATACAAAGAAAGTCATAGTAATTGGTTCTGGACCTATTAGAATAGGACAAGGGATAGAATTTGACTACGCTTCAGTTCATAGTGTAAGGGCATTAAAAAAACTAGGAATACAGACAATAATAGTTAATAACAATCCTGAAACAGTAAGTACAGACTTTGATATCTCGGACAAACTGTATTTTGAACCTTTAACAGAGGAAGATGTGCTAAGTATAATAGAAAAAGAAAACCCTTGTGGAGTAATATTACAGTTTGGTGGTCAAACTGCAATTAAACTTGCAAAATTTCTAAGTGAAAAGGATATACCTATACTTGGAACACAATCTGAATATATAGACGCCGCGGAAGATAGAGAAAAATTTGAATATATGTTAGAGACATTAAGAATAAAAAGACCTAAAGGAAGAGCAGTATGGAGCTTAGAGGAAGGTTTGAGAGAAGCAGAGGCACTAGGATATCCTGTATTAGTAAGACCTTCTTATGTTCTTGGTGGACAAGGAATGGAAATAACCTATGAAGAAGATGAATTAAGATATTACCTGGGAAATGCATTTGAAAAGGATAAAAAGAATCCAATATTAATTGATAGATATCTGGTAGGTAGAGAAATAGAAATCGATGCTATCTGTGATGGGACTGAAATATTAATACCTGGCATAATGGAGCATCTTGAGAGGGCAGGAGTACACTCTGGAGATAGTATTACGATATACCCTAGTCAGAATATTAATGATGAAATAAAGGGGAAAATAGTGGATTATACTAAGAAAATTTCAATAGCATTAAATGTAATAGGAATGATAAATATTCAGTTTATAGAATTTAAAGGAGAATTATATGTAATAGAAGTTAATCCAAGAGCAAGCCGTACGGTTCCTTATATAAGCAAGATTAGTGGAGTTCCAATCGTTGAGCTGGCAACTAGAGTAATGATGGATGAAAAACTAAGAGATTTAGGATATGGTATAGATTTGTATAAGGAACCTGAACTAGTTTCTGTAAAAGTGCCAGTATTTTCAACACAAAAGCTCCCTCAGGTAGAAGTGAGTTTAGGTCCTGAAATGAGGTCTACAGGAGAAGTTTTAGGCATAGGAAGAAATCTTGAAGAAGCTTTATATAAAGGCTTTATCGCAGCAGACATGAAAGCAAGTAAAATGAAAGGGGTCATATTAGCAACTATTAATTCGTATGACAAACCAGAATTTCTATCCATTGCTAAGGAGCTTGATAAATTAGATTATAGCTTTATAGCAACAAGTGGAACTGCGAAGCTACTTCAAAATGAAGGGATTAGCGTGGCTGAGATTAAGAAGATAAATGAAGGTAGTCCAAATATATTAGAAATAATAAGAAAAGGTGAAATAGATTTTGTTGTAAATACCCCTACTAAAGGTAATGATTCAAAAAGAGATGGCTTTAAGATAAGAAGAGCTGCAATCGAAAGCTCTACACAGGTAATGACTTCTTTGGATACTTTAAAAGCACTAGTAAATGTTTTGAAAAAGAAAATTACATGTGATAATTTAGAAGTTTTTAATATAGCAGAATAAGAAATGAAACCTCCTTAGTGAGGTTTTTTCTTATTTATAAGAAGGCATAACAATCATGTTATACAGTTCCCATTTATTACAACTAAAATTCATGGAACTTTTTTTAGCTTTTGTAGTCTAACTATTTGTGTTAAAACATGAAACACTAAGAAAAATATTTTGGAGGTAAAAAAATGAAGAAATTTTTTAGTCTAGCAATTATAGTTTTAACTGTTTTCACATTTGTAGGGTGCGGGCAGCAAGTTCAAGAAGTTAATGTACCAGTAAAGGATATTGTAGAGGATATCAAAACACAAATTGCTGAAGATATGAAAGCTGGTGGTGTCAAGGAAGAATCAATTAAAGATGGGAAACTGCCTGGTTACATGGAAACAGATTTAACAGCAGAAGAAGCTCAAGGACCAATGCTTGAACTATTCAACATGGAAGATATCGAAGAGGGCATTATATTACAGCAAATGAGAAATATTAGATCAGATTTAATAATTGTAGTAAAAGCTAAGGATGAATCAAAAGTAGATAGTATTAAATCATCGTTAGAGAAAATTAAAGAGGGTCAAGACAATGTTTGGTCGCAATATTTACCAGATCAATACGAGAAGGTAAAAAACAACATCACTTTAGCTAATGGCAAATATTTAGTATATATTACTTATGACAGCCCAGAGAAGCTAGAAGAAATATTTGTAAATGCTTTAAAGTAGTAAAACAATAAAAGATAAATGGAGGAATAATTATGAAAAAAATATTAAGTTTAGTACTTGTAATGGTAACACTTTTTACATTTGTAGGATGTGAGAAAGCTCCAGATGTGGCAGTAAAAGATATTATTACTAATATTCAAGCAGAAGTTAAAGAAATAGAAGGTTTAGTAGAGTTAGACTTAAAGAGTGAGGAATTAACTGAATTTGATAAGATGACAGTTGAGGCTTTTGGCATTAATCCAGAAGATATCTCAGAAGGAATTATTAAATATCCTATGATAAACCTTGCAGTTGATGAAGTAATCGTACTGAAGGCAGTAGATGAATCTAAAATAGAAGCAATAAAAGAAGCTCTAAACAAACATGTTGAAGCACAGATTAAAAACTTTGAAAATTATGTACCTAAGAATAGCGAATTAGTAAAAAATCATATTTTGAAAACACAAGGGAATTATATATTGTTTGTAGTATCTGAGAATGCAGAGAAAATAGAATCAATATTTGACAACGCATTAAATCAATAAACAAAGGCACGCTATGCGTGCCATAATTTTTGCCTTTATAGAAAATATTTTAAGTATAAAAGTTAGGTGTGATAGTATGGTTTTTAGCAGTTTGACGTTCTTATTCATATTTTTACCAATCACATTGTTATTATATTTTATTTCACCCCGAAAAATAAAAAATATTGTTCTGCTAATTGGTAGTTTGATTTTTTATGCTTGGGGTGAACCAGTTTATATATTATTAATGATCTTTTCATCAGTTGTTGATTATACACATGGGATATTAATAGAAAAACATAGAGATAATGATAAAAAGGCAAGGTTAATTGTATTATCGTCAGCAATTATCAATTTAAGCTTATTGGCATTTTTTAAATACTCAGATTTTTTAATAGAAAACATCAACTATTTATTTAACACAAGCTTAGCAACACTTAATTTACCATTACCAATTGGAATTTCTTTTTATACATTTCAAACCATGTCTTATACCATTGATGTTTATAGAAAGGAAGCACCAATACAAAAAAGTCCTATTGCTTTAGCAACCTATGTTACATTGTTTCCACAATTAATTGCTGGTCCAATTGTGAGGTACCAAACAGTTGCAGATCAAATCAATAACAGAATAGAGACTAGCGACAAATTTGCTGAGGGTGTAAAACGTTTTGTTATTGGTCTAGGAAAGAAGGTTTTAATTGCTAATAATATTGGGATGTTATGGAGTGAAATACAAGGTATAAATATTAGCGATTTGACTGTATTAACTGCATGGTTAGGAATAATTGCTTTTTCTTTTCAGATTTACTTTGACTTTAGTGGATACTCAGATATGGCTATTGGGTTAGGAAAAATGTTTGGATTTGATTTTTTGGAAAACTTCAATTATCCATATATTTCTCAGAGTATATCAGAATTTTGGCGTAGATGGCATATGTCACTAGGTACTTGGTTTAAGGATTATGTATATATACCACTTGGAGGAAATAGAGTAAGTAAAATAAAAGTGTATCGAAATTTATTTATTATATGGTTTATAACAGGACTTTGGCATGGAGCAAGCTGGAACTTTGTCGTTTGGGGATTGTATTTTGGAGTAATAATAGCTATTGAAAAAGCAGGACTGTTAAAGTTATTAGAGAACTTATGGAAGCCTATTAGACACATTTATGTTGTTTTTATATTAAGTATAAGCTGGGTATTCTTTGTGTTTGATGATATCTCTATAGGCTTAAGCTATCTAAAGATAATGTTTGGATTTAATAATACAGGCTTTTTTGATACACATTTTTTATATTATCTATGCAATTATATAATATTACTAATAATATCAATTATCTGCTCGACACCTTATATAAAAAACAAACATTCATTATTACTTGAAAGCATTAATGAAAAACATAGACTTTTTTATGAAAATATTATTATAACAGTTATTTGTTTTGGAATACTCTTTTTTTCTACTGCATATTTAGTAGATGCAACCTATAACCCATTTTTATACTTCAGATTTTAAGGAGATGGTAAAATGGCCAAAAAATCTAATAAAATAATCATAATAATGTTTATACTGTTTCTACTAAGTATAAATGTATTAAATATAATAACATCAGATAGAAAATTTTCAGAGTTTGAAAATCGAATGCTAGCGCAATTTCCTAGCTTTAAAATAAAATATATAACATCAGGGAGATTTACGAGCAAATTTGAAGAATATGTAACAGATCAATTTGCTTTTAGAGACTTTTGGGTATCAATCAAATCAGATATTGAAAGGGTAACATTAAAAACGAAAAATCATGGTATTTTTTTTGGTAAGGACGGGTACTTATTAGAGGATTATAATAAGCCCAACAAATGTTTAGATGAGAATATTAGTAGTATAAATTCATTTTCAGAAAAGTTACCTAATGTTACAGCATATTTATTGATAGCACCTAATTCTGTGAAAATTTATGAGGACAAGCTTCCTTTATTTGCAAGTCCATATAATCAATTAGAAACTATCCAGTATGTAAAGGAAAATCTAGATGAAAATATTGATTTTGTAGAAGTATATGATATATTGAATAGTAAAAAAGATGAATATATTTATTTCAAAACAGACCATCATTGGACAATGAGGGGTGCTTATTATGCATATCAAGTATTATCAAACTATCTAGGAGTCGAATCATATAAAACTAATAATTTCGATACAGACATAGTTAGTGATGAATTTTACGGAACCTTCTACTCAAGAGCAAATAATACACATATTGCTCCTGATTCAATAGAAGTTTTTTATCCAAAATCCAATGTAAAATATGAGGTTAATTATTTTGACAATAACAAGGCAACTGATACATTATATGAGGTAAAATATCTAGATAAGAAAGATAAGTATTCATTTTTTTTAGATGGGAATCATGCCTTGATGACGATAAAAACAAATGTAAAAAATAATAAGAAGATAGCTATATTCAAAGATTCTTATGCTCATTGCTTCATTCCATTTTTAACAAATCATTATGAAGAAATTCATGTGATAGATTTAAGATATTATAATTTGAGTGTTTATGAATATATGGAAGAGCATGACATAGGTGAGGCACTATTTTTATACAATGTTACAACTTTTTCAGCTGATGAAAATATAAAAAAGTTAAAATGAGAATAATAACGCTATGAATAAAGCTTTATTCATAGCGTTTAATATTTATGAACCAATTAATTTATATTTGTATTGTACCAACGCATTGTTGAAAAATCAGTGATTTTAGAAAATTCTCGATCAGCTTCCTTAACAATTTCTGAGATTTTTATACCTTGTGGACATTTTTCCTCACATTTTTTACAATCTACGCAATTTGAACCTTTTGAATCTTCTTGTAGCATTTTATTATATATATAAGCTTGACTTGTAATGTCATTATAAATATATCCCATATTATATAGATTTAAAATGTAAGGTATATTAACTTTGGCAGGACATGGCATACAATATCCACATTTTGAGCAAGGAACCTTAATTCTCTCATTATACATATTCTTAACTTTGTTAATCAAGTTAAGTTCTAACTCAGATAATGAATTTGAATCACATTCACTTAGAATTTTTATATTTTCATCAAGGTGGTCTACTCTATTCATACCACTAAGAATAACCTTAATCTCTGGGAAATTTGCAAGGTATGATAATGACCATCCTACAGCACTTCTTTTAGTGTCAGCAGTATCCCATTCTTCTTGAATTTCTTTAGGAGGATTAGCTAAAAGTCCGCCTTTTAGTGGCTCCATAATGGCAACTGCTATATTTTTTTGACCTGCATATTTTAGCCCTTTTATACCTGCTTGACTGTCTTCATCAATATAATTTAATTGTATTAAACACATACTCCAATCATAAGAATCAACTATATCCTTAAACACTTCAAATGAATCATGCATTGAGAACGCAGGATATTTTATTTTTCCTTTTTCTATAGCTTCATCTAAAAATTTAAGAACACCTAATTCCTTGATTCTATCCCATTCTTTCTTATTTAATGCATGTAATAGGAATACATCAATGTAATCAACGTCAAGTCTCTCTAATTGAGTATCTAAAAGCTTTTCAAAATCTTCATAGCTTTTAGCTAACCATGTTGGTAATTTTGTTGATATTTTAACCTTTTCTCTAAATCCATCTTTTAATGCTTTTCCAACAACTATTTCACTTTTTCCACCATGATAAACATAGGCTGTATCAACAAAATTCACTCCATTATTTATGGCATGTCTTATCAATTTAATAGCTTTTTCCTCATCAATTTCAGAAGTGTCATTTCCAATGATAGGTAATCTCATAGCCCCAAAACCTAATAAGGAAACATCAAAATGTTCTCTACCAAATTTTCTGTATTTCATTATAATCCCCCCTAAAGTGTATATCATCAGTATTAGAAATAATATTACTATTTACATTTAATACTAATTATATCATAAAATTTTAAAAAGGAAGAGAAAATCACACAGGTTTACAAATGAAAGTCAATGTAATATTAATAGTTATAAAACCTATCAATGTAATAAAAAAGAAATATTGTTATAAAGAATAAGTAACAAAAAAATGGATGTTATTGATATCAAAACTGGCTAAGGATAATTTTTTTTAGCCAGTTTTGATATCTTCAAGTATAAAAACAAAATATAGCAAACCAATAATTGATTACTTTGTTACAAAGTGTTATACTTTTCATAGATAGGGTATAATATACTCATAAAATTCACAATTAAAGGAGTTATGATTGTATGAATCAAAAACTTATGATTGAAGAAATAAATAGATTAAAAAAAGAAAAAGATGCAATAATTCTAGCACATAACTACCAAATTCCAGAGGTTCAAGAGGTTGCAGATGTAGTAGGTGATTCATTAGCATTAAGCAAAGCTGCGGCAGAAGTAGATAATAATTTGATTGTGTTTTGTGGTGTTCATTTCATGGCAGAAAGTGCGAAAATATTGTCACCGAATAAAAAGGTATTATTACCAGCAATCGATGCGGGATGTCCTATGGCAGACATGGTCACAGCAGATGATTTAAGAAAGTACAAAGCAGCTAATCCAGATGTAAAAATAATATGCTATGTAAATTCCTCTGCAGAAGTTAAGGCAGAATGTGATATTTGCTGCACTTCGTCAAATGCTTTGAAAATAGTACAGAACATAGATGCAGAAAAAATATTATTCGTTCCTGACCAAAATCTAGGTAGTTATATCAAGAATAAGGTTAAGGATAAAGATATAGAATTATGGGCAGGCTTTTGTATTACTCATCATAGGGTAAAGAGTGAAGAGGTTCAAAAGGTTAAAGAAGCTCATCCTGATGTAGAAATTTTAGCACATCCTGAATGTAATGAGGAAGTTATAAATCATGCTGATTTTATTGGAAGTACTTCTCAGATAATAGATTATGCTTCAAAGTCAGATAAGGATAAATTTATCATAGGTACAGAAATGGGTGTTTTACATAAGCTAGAAAAAGATAATCCAGATAAAAAGTTTTATCTTTTATCTACAGGACTGATATGTGCTAACATGAAAAAAACTAAGCTGCAAGACGTATATCAGGCATTAAAACATGAAAAACATGAAATTCATGTAGATGAAAATATAAGAATTAAAGCTCTAAAATCACTTGATAGGATGTTAGAGCTTAGCTAGAGGTGAATATTATGAAAACAAAATATTATTTTGATGTTGTTATTATAGGTGCAGGTCTAGCTGGGTTGTACACAGCTTTAGAATTAGATTCAAAATATAAGGTTGCAATTTTAACAAAGGAAACCTTAGATGAAAACAACTCTTATCTAGCTCAAGGCGGTATAGCAGCATGTGTAAAAAAAGACGACGAATTTGAGCTACATATTAAAGATACTTTAAAGGCTGGTTCTGATGTGAATGATATTAAAAAACTAGAACAGCTTGTAAAATGTGCACCATTTAATATTAAAGAACTAGTTAGTTTAGGAGTTGAATTTGATAGGGATGAAAATGGGACTGTAAAAACTACTATGGAAGCTGGACATAGTAGAAGGAGAATATTACATGCTGGTGGAGATGCTACTGGAAGAGAAATAGTTAAGGCTTTGGACCAAGAAATTTGGAAGAGAGAAAATATTTCATTTTTAGAAGATGTCATGGCTATTGACTTAATAAAGAAGAATGAAGAATGTATTGGAGTTAGTGCTATTAAAGGAAATACAAAGATTAATATTTTGGCTAAAGCTATTGTCATAGCGACAGGAGGTATCGGTGAGCTTTATAACTACAGCACTAATTCATCTGTGGCTACGGGGGACGGAATAGCAATAGCTAATAGAGTAGGATGCAAAATAGAAAACATGGAATTTATTCAATTTCATCCAACCGCTTTTTATTCTGAAGATAAAGGAAAGAAATTTTTGATATCTGAAGCAGTAAGAGGAGAAGGTGCTTATTTACGAAATAAGGACGGAGAAAGATTTATGGAAAAGTATCATCCTGGTTTAGAGTTAGCTCCTAGAGATATTGTATCTCAAAGTATATATAAAGAATTACAAGAAACAAACAGCAAAAATGTTTATATTGATATCACTCATAGGGACAAGGGTTTTTTAATAAATAGATTTCCTACAATCTATAACCAGTGCTTAAAAAATAATATTGATATATCAAAGGATTATATCCCTGTTGTTCCAGTACAGCATTATAGCATTGGTGGAATAAAAGTAGACATTAATGGAAGAGCTAGTATTAAAAACGTATATGCTTGTGGTGAATGCTCTAATACGGGAGTGCACGGAGCTAATAGACTAGCAAGTAACTCGTTATTAGAATGTCTTGTTTTTGGAAGAAAG